>JANWJT010000022.1 GCA_025451755.1 Candidatus Microgenomates bacterium | reverse complement strand
CAGAAGCAGAAGAATTTTACAAGATTTATAAGCTTCCAGTAGTTGTTATCCCCACAAATAAACCAATGGCAAGAGAGGATGTTGCAGACTCTGTTTATAAAACAGGAAGAGCAAAAAAAACTGCTGCAGAAAATAAAATTGAGAAGGCATACAAAAAAGGACAGCCGGTTTTAGTTGGAACAACATCAATTGAAAAAAACGAAATAGTTTCCCAGCTTCTAAGACGCCGCGGAATAAAACATGAGGTGTTAAATGCAAAAAATCACGAAAGAGAAGCAGAAATTATTGCAAAAGCCGGAATAAAAGGAGCGGTAACCGTTGCAACAAACGTTGCAGGAAGAGGAGTAGATATTATTTTAGGAGGAGATACTCCAAAAGGAAAAGATGGCAAAGATCTTCGCGGTACAACTGAATGGAAAAAATGGCAGGAAAAACATGATGAGATTGTAAAGCTTGGCGGAATTTATGTTGTAGGAACAGAAAGACATGAATCGCGAAGAATTGACAATCAGCTTAGAGGAAGATCGGGAAGACAGGGAGATCCCGGAAAATCACTTTTCTTTGTAGGACTTGACGATGAAATAATGCGTCTTTTTGGAGGAGATACTATTGCAGGAATAATGACTCGGTTTAATATGCCCGAAGACGTACCTCTTTCTCATGGCATTGTATCTCGTGCGATTGAGCAGGCACAATCTAAGGTAGAACGATTTAATTTTGATATCCGAAAACACTTAGTAGAATACGACGATGTTCTAAATAAGCAAAGAGAAATTATTTATAAAAAAAGAAGAAGAATCCTTGAAGCATCATCCGATTCAAAAGAGACTTTCTTAAAAGAAGAAATAATAGAAAAAATAGAAAATGCAATTCTAAGTTTGGTAACTATAAATTCGCAGGAATTTTTAGAAAATGGAAAAAGTCAGGAAGAATCAATAATCGAGGATTTTACTACAATTATTCCTTTCGATGATCAGTCAAAAAAACAGCTTATAAATCAAATAATGCAATTTAAGGGAATTGAAGAGAGAACAGAATTTTTGGGAAATCTTGCAAAAGATGTTTACAAAAACCGAGAAGAACAGATGGGGCAGGAAATAGCCCGGCAAATTGAAAGGTTTGTAATGCTTCAGGTTTGCGATAGTCTTTGGATAGATCATTTAGATGCTGTAGAGAATTTAAGACAAGGAATAGGGCTTAGAGGGTATGGGCAAAGAGATCCGCTGGTTGAGTATAAAAACGAAGCATTTGCTATGTTTGAAAAGCTAATTGCCGCGATTGATGATGAAGTAGTTCATAGAATCTATAAAATTCAAGTTCAACAGACTCCTCCTCAAATGCATGCCCATAAGCATGTTGTGGAACAAGCCGCGGGAGAAACATCGATATCGGAAGAATTAAGAATGAGAGAAGTAAGCGAAAAAAAACAGAAAACAAAAAATGACAAAAAAACTTCAATAACTAGCAATCAGTCAGCAACTCCAATTAATAAAAAACTCGGCCGAAACGATCCATGTCCATGCGGATCCGGTTTAAAATATAAGAAGTGTGGTTTAATTAACTCCCCCGAGCATAAAGGGTAAATCGCTTAATTCCTAAACTCTGCTTAATAACCCAGCTTTAGAATGATATAATAGCTCCAAATTAGATTGTAAATAAAACCTAATAAAATAAATATGCCATTCGTAGAAGGACAAAGGAGATTTGATTCAAAGATTGAGTTAAGGGATAGTGTTTTATTCCGACATCAGCTTTTAGACAATGCTAAAGGTGTCAAATTAAAAACAGCTAGAAGGAAACCAGCTGAAGATTTTTTGTCCACTTCTGTTGTTGTTCTCGAAGAGATGCGAGAAGAATATGCTGATTGGATTGGTCAGCAGACAGAAGGATTGAGCGAAGGAACGACTAAGAAAGTAGAAGTTTCATTCCGAAATGGATTGAGGACTTTTATTTTAAGGCAGTACAAGATTGCAAGAATCAATTCTCTTAATCCTGAAGATCATTTAGACGTCCCAGGATTAATTGCTGGGTATTCTTTAGACTTTGCAAAAGTATTCCACGGCACAAGAAAACTTGGGATAAAGTCTGAAATGGCTGCCGAAATTGCCGCGCAGTCGTCTTATCATAGGCCCGGTGTTTTAATAGGATTAGTTTCTAAATATAGAAATCTTCCTCCAGGTATTATTCATGAAGCAATTAAGCACCCATTAAGAAATCCAGGAGAATATTTGACAAATTTTACTATTGCTTTAAGCAGATTATTGAATAACCCTCGCTACGAAGATTTCGGTAGAAGATTAGTGATGGTAGCCATAAAAGGATATATTGATCCGGAAGATTTTCTTAATAAGGCAATTGCAGCAATTGATAGAATATCATCTGACCCCCGTTATGCAGGTTTTTCTCTTGCAGAAATAAGATATGTTGTAATAGAGAATACAAAAAATCCTGAGACAACTCTTGATAGACTAATTGTTGGAAAAAAGCGTTTCCTAGAAGATCCACGTTTCGAAATACTTGCTCCGAGCACAATAAAGAAAACTCTCCGTACGAATCCTCGTAATCCTGAAAATACTCTTCTTGCATTAGTAGATGCAATAAATGCAATTTTAGTAAACAAGAAATATCAAGGCTTGACTAAGAGCGCTATTGAAATAATAATTTCTAGGCATCCAAAAGATTACATAGACTATCTTGATAAATTAATATCTTCAAGAAATAGGCTATTGCGTAACTCTCGCTACGCAGATTTTCCATCAAGTATTATTGACAGAGCTATTTTTAATCATCCAAATAGTCCTGAAAAATTCTTAGACGGATTAATACGTTCAAGAGACACTCTTTTACAAGACCGGAGGTATAGGGGCGTAAATCCGAGCACGATTATAAGAGTCCTTACGCATTCTCCAAAAAACTACAGAAATCTTCTTAATAATTATGTCGCGACTGTGAAAAGATTATCTGGCAATTTTCGTTATCAAGATATAAGTGAAGGGTTCATAAGAAAATTTGTGTTAAGTCATCTAGGAAATGCAGAAAAAGCCTTTGAAAAATTTGTACAAATAAGAGCTAAACTGTTGTCAGATCCTCGTTATGCAAAGTTAGGAATTAGCAATATAGAAAAAATAGTTTTCGGCTCTGCCAATCCAGATGAAAGAAGTCAGGAAGTAAATAGAACAACAAAGAGACTGCTATTAGACCCACATTATAAAAATATTCCGCTAGGTATTATTAATAAAGCAGTTATAGATTATTCTAATCCCGAAAAATTTCTCGAAGCTTATATGACTAAGAAAAGACAGTCCTCTAAAGATCAAATATTAAGAGGTTTTCCAGAAAATGCAAAAGAAGACTCTGGGCTTGGCAACAATGACACTGATTCTTCTGAGGATATGTCGGTAATAGCTGAGGAATTAATTGACCTGTGGGATTATATGCAAAATCATGAAGGGATGCAAGCTAGGGCAATCGGAAAAGGCCTTTTAACAGACGATGAATTAAAAGAGTTAACAGAATTTTTTGAAGGAGAAGGCGAAGTTCCAACAGGTGCAGTACTAGACAGGTTTTCTTTGGCCGTTGCAAAATTAGCATGATTTTAACTGCTGCAGATTGCCAGAATTAAATTTGATATGATTTACATACAAAGAAAAAAAGGATAAAACGTGAATAAAATTGAAAGTTACATTACCCGCGCTACAAGACTTACTGCATTAAGCGTTTCTGTTGTCATAAAAGAAAAAGGGTTTGCTCCGCAAGATTTGTTAACAGAAGAAGAGTCTATTAAAAGAGAAAAATTAATAGATCAGGCAGGTGTTGATGCTATGAGAACAGCGTTAACAGACATTCCATTTGTTTTGGAAGTTGTAGGGTCTGAGGGAAGAAAACATGTGCATCAGTATGGTGAAGCACTACCTACTTTGGAAGGAGTTTTTGGTTCGCCAGCCGGCGGAGGGAATTTAAAACTAGATATGGTTAACGATGTTGTAGAAGGCTCAAAGGCTGCTAAATTAAACTCTCCCGGAGCAGTTTCTATTATTGCAGTGTCTTCCAGCAAGGGCTTAATGGGAACACCAACAGACATTGATTACATGGATAAATTATTTGGTCCACCTCAGCTTAAAAATAAAATTTCTATAAGTAAGTCTGTTGAAGAGAATCTGACCGAAGCTGTAAGAACTTTTAATGTGGACCCTTCTGACCTAAATGTAGTAGTAATGGATCGCGACAGAAATGCTCATTATATAAATGCCTGTCGGAGGTTTGGAGTTAACTTAATTCTAATTTCTGCTGGAGATTTTTTACCATCTGTTTTGTCTTGCCTGAATCCTGCTACTCATAGAAAAGGGATTCATTTAGTTTTAGGAAGCGGAGGATTCGAGGAAGGAATCTTGGCAGCAGTAGCCGGGAAAGCATTGGGTGCTGCAGTTGAAGGAAGAGGTTGGTCGGGAGACAAAGAAATTCAATCAAAATATAAAAAAGTTTGGGGCATTGACGATTTGGTTTCTGGGAAAAAAGAAGATTGTTTTGTTTCGGTTTCGGCTATAACTGCAGAAAATAAATGGTTTGATCTTGAAGGAGTAACTAAAGAAAACGGTGGATATGCAATTACAACCTTGTCTATTTCCAGAGATGGCATAGAGATAGCTAGGAAAATTCACCATTAATGTGATAAAGTAAAAACAATGAATGCAACAGTTTTAAAATCTACTGCGCAAGCTATGGTGGCAAGCGGAAAAGGAATTTTAGCAGCCGATGAATCTTCGGGGACTATCCAAAAAAGATTTGATAAAATTGGGCTAAAATCAAATCCTGATACAAATTTAGCATACAGAAAAATTCTCTTTACTGCTCCTGATGCTCAGAATTATTTATCTGGAGTAATTTTATTTGATGAAACAATTAAGCAATCAATAAATGGAATTTCTGTTGCAGAATATCTCTCAAAAAAAGGTATATTGTCTGGAATAAAAGTAGATAAAGGAGCAGTAGATTTACCGGATTTTCCGGGAGAAAAAATCACAGAAGGCCTGGACGGATTAAAAGAAAGATTAAAGGAATACGCGCAATTAGGTGCAAAATTTGCAAAATGGAGAGCAGTAATAACAATCGGACAAAATATTCCAACCGATGCTTGCATCGATTCAAATGCAGAAGCTATGGCAAAGTATGCCTCTGCCTGTCAGGAGCAAGACATAGTTCCAATAGTAGAACCTGAAGTATTAATGGATGCAGATAATACAATAGAAATTTGTAAAGAAGTAACCACCAAAACTTTAAAAGCATTTTTTGCAAAGTTGGTGGAACATAAAGTTCTACTGGAAGGAATAATTCTAAAACCTAATATGGTAATATCGGGCAAAAAATGCGAAGCCCAGGCAAGTAGTAAAGAAGTTGCTAGGCAAACAGTAGGAACATTTTTAGAAGTTGTGCCAAAAGAAGTTTGTGGAATAGTATTTTTGTCAGGCGGACAGACTCCTGATCAGGCAACAGAAAATTTAGCTCAAATAAATATGATTTCCGGCGCTCCTTGGCAATTGAGCTATTCATTTGGAAGAGCGCTGCAAGACGAAGCATTAAATGTTTGGGCGGGGAAGGATGAAAATATAGAAGCTGCCCAAAAAACCTTTTTAGAAAGAGTTAAAAAAGTATCCGATGCTCGTTCTCAGCATCCAGCCTTCTAAAATTCCACTTGTGTATTGATATAAAAAGATATATTGACAAACCTCTCATTTTCTGAAAATATAGAGTTATGGCAAAATCTTCAAAAAATAATTCGAGCATAAATCCCATATTCTTAGCAGTATTTATTCTTGCGCTTATTGTTTTATCCCTTTCTCTAATCCTCAAATATAAGTTTGGTTTTTATCTTCCCATATAGTCTTCGTTTCTGTAGTTAAGATTAGATTCCTTTGGAATTATAGTTGTAATAATTTTTGTGTTAGAATAACATTCATTGATTATTCACTTCAAATGAGAAATCAGAGGAGCTCGGGAAAAATATTTAAATTTCTATTAGTTATCTCTACGATAGTATTTATTACGTTTTTTATATTCAGTCAATCCGCAAAAGAGGAAGAGAGCGAGAGTAAGTTAGTTTCACCTTTGTCGAGTATAGCATCAATTATAGGCGCCCCTTTTAAAAACGATGCCTTAGAAAAAATTATCGGCGAATCACTTACGGGGACGAAAGGAACTTACGCTGTAGCTATTAAGAATTTAAAGACAGGGGAATCGTATGTACAAAATGAACATACGATTTTTGAAACGGCAAGTTTGTACAAAATTTGGATTATGGCAGTTGTGTTAGATCAGATCCAAGAAGAGAGATTAAAAGAAGACGAAGTATTAAGCGAAGAAATAAAAGTATTGAATGACACATTTAGAATCTCATCCGAATCGGCAGAATTAACCGAAGGGTCAATATCGCTTACGGTTAATCAGGCTTTGCAACAGATGATTACAATTTCTCACAATTATGCCTCCCTTCTTCTTACCAAAAAAGTTGGATTAGCAAGTGTAAAAACGTTCCTGGAAGAACAAGGCTTTGCAGAGTCAACAGTAGGGACTGATGGTGGTCCTCCTACATCTACGTCCTCTGATATAGCGCTTTTTTTTGAGAAATTATACAAAGGAGAACTTACAAGCCCGCAGAATACAGTTAAAATGCTTGATCTTTTGAAAAGACAAAAACTTAACAATAAATTGCCTAAGTATTTACCAGCAGAAACTATAATTGCTCATAAGACAGGTGAATTAGGGTTATTTACGCATGACGGAGGAATTGTTTATGGGTTAAAGGGCGATTACATTATTGTGGTTTTATCTAAGAGTAGTTCCCCCGTGGCCGCAGAGGAACGAATAGCAGATGTATCCAGAAAAGTTTACGATTATTTTGAAAATTAAGCTCTTTTTTCTTATCTCCTAGAGGACTTGAGGCATAAGTCTTGAAACTTCCATTAATTTTTAAACTGGAAATTATTTAAATTTACAACTTTCCCATTAAACATTATTCCTTCTTCTTCTAATTTTTCTTTTTGTTTCTTTATTCCGCCAAAGGCATAGCCTAAGGCAAGTGTTCCATTGGATTTAATAACTCTATGACAAGGAATTTTTATTGTGTCTTTATTTTTATGTATTGCAAATCCCACAAATCTCGGGTTTTTAACATTTGCGAGTTGAGCAACTTGCTTATACGTCATTATTCTGCCTTTCGGAATTTTTGCAACAACAGAGTAAATTTTATCGATCTTTTTCATTTTTTTATATATTTCTCTTCGATTTTTTTTAATTTATCTCCGACTGCCCTATCTATGTTAACCCCAGCAGCTGCGGCTAATTGAATCGTTGTTATTATTACATCGGCAAATTCTTCATAGATGTTTCTTTTATCGAATCTTTCAAGCTTTGCCCGCCTTTGAAGTTTTAAAACAGATAAAATATCGTTACATAATTCTCCGACTTCTTCGTTAAGTTTTACTGTTTTTGTAAGTATTTCTTTTTCTGCCTGAGAATAAAGCTTGTAGTGCGGGCTTGTTTTTTCGTTTAATACTTTAATCTTCTCCTGAAGATTTTTAAGATTCATAAATAAATTATAGCACTTACGATTTATTTTTATTGCAAAAGAAATTAGCTTAACCTACAATAATTCCATGCAAGAGGTGAAGTTTGAAGAGTCATGGAACAAGAAGAGAATATCTACTGCGCTTGTAGTTCTTCTGCTTGTGGCAGGAGGCGCAGTGTATATATTCAGAAATAGTCTACCATTTGATACTAAAGCTAAGCGAAGTCAGAATCAAAAAGTTTTATCGACGTCTGATTACAATCTTGAAGAAGCTGTTCAAAAACAAATAGAGGGAATAAAACAGCAAGCTGAAAATATGAATGTTGAGGAAATAGCATCTTCTTCTCCTCAGATTCAAAATTTAATAAACGATCTTAAGGCCTTGCAAAATCTACCAAAAGATAAGACTAAAGAAGCTTGTTATAATATTTGCAAGGGATTATAAGATGAAAAAAATTAAAAAATTTTTTTCTATTTTGGGGCCCGGGTTTATTACGGGCGCATCCGATGATGACCCTTCGGGAATTGCAACTTATTCTCAGACAGGAGCTTTGTTTGGATTTGCTCAAGCATGGACAGCTCTTTTCTTTTTTCCTTTGATGGTAGCAATCCAGGAAATGTGCGGAAGAATTGGTCTTGTTTCGGGGAAGGGTCTTGCAGGCGTAATAAGACTTTATTATTCTAAAAAAATTCTTTATTTTGCTGTTTTTCTTCTTCTTTTTGCAAACACTATCAATATCGGAGCAGATCTTGGAGCAATGGCAGCTTCGGCTCAGCTTGTTTTTGGTTTTCCGTTTATTTATTGGCTAGTCGGAATGGTAGTGCTAACGCTTTTTCTTGAAATTTTTGTTTCTTATAAGACCTATTCAAAATACCTAAAATATTTAGCTTTTGCCCTTTTATCTTATGTTATTACGGCATTCACAATAAAAATTGATTTGAAAGAAGTTTTTAGTTCTTTGATTGCTCCTCACATAGAATTTAATATAACTTATATTTTTAATATTGTTGCAATTTTAGGAACAACAATTTCTCCATACCTTTTTTTCTGGCAGGCAGATGAAGAAGTAGAGGAAGAAGTCGAACATCATAAGTTAAGAAGAATGGGAGCAGGTCAGCCAAGAATAACTCCTAAAGACATATCAAGACTACGCCTGGATACTGTAGTAGGAATGTTTTTTTCAAATTTGGTAATGTTTTTTATAATAATAACAACAGGTGCAACCCTATTCACTCACGGCGCAGGAGAAATTGGTAGCGCCAAAGATGTAGCTCTTGCTTTAAAGCCTCTGGCAGGTGATTATGCCTTTCTTCTTTTTGCTATAGGAATCATTGCGACTGGACTTTTAGCATTGCCAATTCTTGCCGGATCTGCTTCTTATGCTGTTTCTGAATCTCTTGGATGGAAAGAAGGTCTTAATCAAAAATTCAATAGAGCTCATGGATTTTATGGCGTTATAATAGTAGCAACTTTAGTTGGATTACTAATAAATTTTATTGGAATTGACCCAATTAAGATGCTTTACTACACTGCGGTAGTAAATGGCATAATAGCTCCCCCTCTTATTGTAATGATTCTTTTAATTGCAAATAATAAAAAAATTATGGGAGAAAGAACAAATAGTCTCTTTCTTAATATCTTGGGAATATTCACGGCTCTTATTATGGGATTGTCTGCAATAGTTCTACTTTTCAGCTTTTTTATTAAATAAATTATGGAAGAAATACGACAAAGAGCAAAAAATCTTATCGATAGTCTAGGTATAGAAGAAAAAAGAAAAGAAGTAAGACAAATTGAAGCGCTAAGTGCAAATCCCTCTTTTTGGCAAGATCAAAAAAAGGCCGCAGCGCAAATGAAAGACCTATCAAATCTTCAAAAAGAAATAAGTGACGCAGAAAAACTACAAGAATTTATTTTAGAAAACAATCTAGATGGAGCAAAAAATATTATTGAAGAACTCGAAACCCTAACTTATTTATCTGGTTCCTATGACCTGAGCCCTGCGATTCTTTCTGTTCATGCAGGGCAAGGAGGAGTCGAGGCAATGGATTGGGCACAAATGTTATTTAGGATGTACACAAGATATTTTGAGCGAAAAAATTGGAGCTTTGAAATTATCGATGAGACTATGGGCGAGGAAGCGGGAGTTAAAAGTATAACGCTTTCTGTGAATGGCAAGTATGCATACGGATATTTAAAAGGAGAGGCAGGAGCACATAGATTAGTTAGGCTTTCTCCTTTTAATGCAGATAAGCTAAGACATACTTCTTTTGCGCTAATTGAAGTTATGCCAGATCTTGGAGAAGAAGCAAAGCTTGATGTTAAAGAAGAAGACTTAGATTGGGAATTTTATAGAGCAAGTAGTCATGGAGGGCAAAATGTTCAGAAAGTTTCAACAGCCGTAAGACTCAAGCACAAGCCAACAGGAATTGTGGTAACAGCACAAGCCCAACGATATCAAGCGCAAAATAGAGATTATGCTCTAAAACTTCTAAAAGCAAAGCTCTGGGTATTAAAAGAAGAGGAGAGGAAGAAAGAAGAACAAGCATTAAAAGGAGGATATAAAACTCCTGGTTGGGGGAACCAGATTAGATCTTATGTTCTTCATCCATACCATATGGTAAAAGATTTAAGAACTGGTTTTGAGACTTCCAATACTGAAGCAGTTTTAAATGGAGAGATAGACGGATTTATAGAAGAAGAGCTAAGAAAGTTATAAAGATTTGCCAAATCTTTATAAATGTGCTTTACTGTAAGTAGGAAACGGAGTTAATTTTAGTGGAAGAACAACAAAAAGCAGAGCCCGAGAAACAGCCTCTAATGAATGACTTTGACAGCAAAGAAGATTCTTTGTTGTCAAAAAAATTATTAGCCGTTGTACTCTTGGTTGCAGTTTTGGGTGTAGGAACAGGATATTTCTTATCAAAGAAAGGAAGTGTTCCAGGGCTTAATAATCTAAAAGGAAATGTAAATCCTTTAAATGCTTCGAAGGGAAAAGTTGTAGGATCAGATGATACTAAAACATTTAAAGACATAGCAGAAGGAGATTTAAAAACAGGAGGAGTTGAGGGTGAAGGACAATTTCATCTTGAAAGACCTGGAGGAAAAAGCCAAAACGTTTATCTTACGTCTTCTATAGTAGATTTATCTCAATATGCAGGAAAAAAAGTAAAAGTTTGGGGTCAAACACAAAAAGCACAATATGCTGGTTGGCTTATGGATGTTGGCAGATTAGAAGTCTTATAAATTACCAAAATAGCTTCGGATTTATGATCAAATTAGAAAAAGTTTCCAAAAAATTCGGCACTGGAGTTTTTGGTCTTGTAGATATAAATATTTCTGTAGATAAAAAAGAATTTGCTTTTTTAGCAGGTCCAACGGGTAGTGGAAAAACGACAATTTTTAAGCTCTTAATTAGAGAAATTTTACCTACAGAAGGTACTGTTGTAGTTAATGATTGGGATTTAGCTAAGCTTCCGAAGTATAAAATACCTCATTTAAGAAAAAAAATAGGAATGGTTTTTCAGGATTTAAAGCTTTTGTTTGGAAAAACTGTTTTTGAAAACGTAGCAATGCCGCTTGAAGTTGCAGGAGTTAAGGCAGGAGAAGCAAAGCAACGAGTCGATGAAGTTTTAACACAAGTAGGAATATTAGAGCATAAGGATAAATTTCCAATTCAGCTATCGGGCGGAGAGCTCCAGAGAGTAGCTATTGCGCGGGCTCTTGTTCTTTCTCCCGAAATTCTTTTAGCAGATGAGCCAACGGGAAATCTAGACCCTGCTACTTCCTGGGAGATTGTAAAACTTTTATCTGATATCAACGAAAAGGGCACGACTATAATAATGGCTACTCATAATGCCGATATATTAAAAAATCTTTCAAAAAGAGTTATAGCTCTTGAAAAAGGGAAAATAGTAAGAGATGATCGGCCTGCGAACGAAGCAAGTAAAATAAAAAAGGAAGAAACTAAAAAATGAAATTTATAAAATCAAGTCTTCGTACCATTAGACGTTCTCCATATCAGGCGTTTGCTGCTATTTTAATAATGATGCTTACTTTTCTGACTATATCCTTTTTTACATTTCTTCTCTCCGGATCTGCTCGGATTATTAATTTTTTTGAATCGAAACCACAAGTCACGGCTTTTTTTAGGAATGAAACAAAGCAGAGCGAGATAAATGCACTTGAGGCTCAAGTCAAAAATACCGGAAAAGTTTCTTCTGTTAAGCTTGTTTCAAAACAAGAAGCACTTAAAATATACAAAGAGCAAAATAAAGATGATCCTCTTCTTCTAGATCTAGTTACCGCAGACATACTGCCAGCTTCTTTAGAGATTTCTACTTTTAAGATAAGCGATCTTTCGGTGATTTCGGAAATGTTAAAAAAATCTCCAGCCGTCTCGGAGGTAATTTTTCAAAAAGATATTGTCTCTACTCTTGTTTCCTGGACTGCTGCTGTTCGGAGCATAGGAAGTGGCTTAATAATTGTTCTTTCTTTAGTTTCTACATTTATAATGATAACAATAATAGGAATAAGAATTTCTCAAAGAAAAGAAGATATAGAGATAATGCGTCTCATTGGTGCTTCTGATTGGTATATAAGACTACCATTTCTTTTTGAAGGAATGTTTTATGCAGTTTTGGGGGCAGTAATTGGCTGGACTATTGCCTCTCTTTCTCTTTGGTACTTAGCACCATTTCTCTCCTCTTTTCTAAAGGGGATCCCAATTTTTCCTGTTTCTCTTATTTTTCTCCTCGGAGTTTTATTAGCAGAGCTAGTTTTTGCCATAATATTAGGTTTTATTTCAAGCTTTTTAGCAGTTCTTAGATACCTTAGATAATATGGCTTATGGTAGTTGGAAAAAAAGATTATTAATTTTCGCGTTTTTGTTTTTAACTCTTTTTTTTAGTTTTGAATTTTTAAATATTGCTTCCTCTCAAACTACTACTCCTACACCCACACAAGATAATTCACAAGCAGTAAGGGACTTGCAAAATCAAATTAATGATTTGCAAAATAAAGTTTCTGATCTACAAAAACAGGAAAAAACTCTCTCTTCTCAAATTGCAGTAATGGATAGTCAAATGAAACTAACTCAGCTTAGGATTGATTCGACTAAGCAACAAATAATAGATATAACTCTAGATATAGACACTACGAATAAAAAAATTTCAAACCTTCAAAATTCTCTAACAAAATTAACAGGAGTTTTAATGAATAGAATTGTTGCAACATACGAAGTTGGAACAATTCAGCCATTTAACATACTTCTATCTTCAAATAATGTTTCTAATTTTTTCTCAAGACTTAATTATCTTAAAATAGCGCAACAACATGACAAAAGACTTATTTATGATACAACTCAGGCAAAGAATGATTACTCTAATCAAAAATCAATCTTCGAGGATAAAAAAAAGAAAGTAGAGTCTTTGAAAGAAAATCTCGAAGCTTATACAGCAGAACTTAGTCAGGAAAAGAAAGATAAACAAGCATTGCTGACTATTACTCAGAATAGCGAATCTGTATATCAGCAGAAACTTGCAGCAGCACTTGCAGAGCAGCGGGCAATTCAGCAGATTGGTTCAGGCGGAGGAAATGCTGTGAGCGCAGGTCAAGTAAAAGAAGGGGATGTAATTGCATACGTTATTAGCGGAAAATCTGCATGTTCATCTGGTACCCATCTTCATCTTGAAGTTCGAAAGAACGGAGGATTGCAAGACCCAAGCCAATTTCTTTCGAATAAAAGCGTTACTTTTGACAATTCTCCCGACGGATCTTTTTCTTTTGGAGGATCATGGAATTGGCCAATTTCAGATCCTATTTACATAGAACAAGGCTATGGGATGACATATTGGGCAAGAATTGGGTGGTATGGCGGAGGGCCACATACTGGAATAGATATGTCTAGTCCTTCTTTGGCAGTCAGGGCGATAAAAGATGGAGAATTGTTTCGGGGAAGTATTAGTTGCGGAGGAGGAAGCCTCTCTTTCGTAAGAGTCGATCAGAGCGATGGGATACAAACTTTTTATCTCCATACAGTGCGCTAAATGAAAGCATTGCTTTTTACTCTTTGGCTTTTTTTATTTTTTTCTACCCTACCGATCCAAGGCTTTGCAGAGGGAACTGTTACGATTAATGAATTCTTACCGCGTCCTAGTTCCGGAAGCAAGGAATGGGTAGAATTTTATAATCCGCAAAACATCGATATTTCTTCTTATTATCTTGATGATGATGCAGATTTTAATAGTGACACAGGAAGCAGTTCGAAAAAAATCCTTTCCGAATTAAACAAAGATAATTCTTCGTTCTCTTATATGGAGACGAGCTCTTTTCTTAACAACTCTGGAGATTTTGTTGTTTTATTTTCTCCAAATGGGGAAATAATAGATAAATATGAATATGTCGAAGATCCGGGAATAGATGTTTCAGTAGGACGATATCCGAATGGAGCAGGAGAGCTAACTGTTTTATCAAGCTCAACAAAAGGTCAGCTTAACAACTCTCCTCATGTTAATACCCCAACTCCAATACCAACGCCTATTTCTACCTCTACTCCCGTACCAACTAAGGCAGTTTCAGCAAAATCTCCGTCAAAGATATCTGCAACATCCATTCCTGTGCAAAAAATTTATCCTTCAATTTCATCTAGAGAACAAGTTCTCGTTACGGCAGTGAGTCCCAAAATTAGTATTCCAACTTCTGTTCTTGGGCAGAGTACCAAAAGCGCAACTACAGCGCCGGATGTCGATGTTAATGAATCAGGTAAAGAGTTGAAGGTGTTGGGAAGTACTAAAAATAATATTTTTAAAATTATGGTTGTCATGGGAATTGTAGTTTTTATTATTTCTTGTGCTATACTTCTTTCTCAGTATTTCAAGAATAAAAAAAATATTAATGAATAAAGCAAATCAGAATGTTTTTATTACAAACAATCTTAAAGAAACTAAAGAATTGGCAAGAAGCTTTGTTAAGAAACTTAAAAAAAGAAATTTAATTGCTCTTTACGGCAATTTGGGCAGCGGAAAAACAACTTTTGTTCAGAATTTAGCAAAAGAATTTGGTATCAAGAAAAGAATAATATCACCAACATTTGTTATTATTAGAAGCTATAAAATAGGTAATAAATATCAATCATTAAACATTAGGCATCTCTATCATATTGATTTATACAGAGTTGAAGATAAAGAGAGTCTTAATGGTTTAGGGATTAAAGATGTTCTTAATAATCCTCAAAATATAGTTGCGATCGAGTGGGCAGAAAAGATGAAAAATCTATTGCCTAAAGAAAGATGGGACATAAAATTTGAAGACATGGGGGGCAACATAAGAAAAATAACATTCGATCATAAATTATGAAAGGTAACATAGAGAAAGCAGTAAGAATATTGAAACAGGGTGGAATAGTAATATTTCCATCTGATACGACCTTTATTATTAGTTGTAGAATGGATAATAATAAAACGATAAAAAAATTATTCAAAATTAAAAAAAGATCAAAAAACAAAGCAATTTTGGTTTTAGCTGATAGTCTTGAAATGGCACAGAGATATTTAGTACCTATTAGCGAAGATGTTAAAAAAAATCTTATTAAAAAATTTTGGCCTGGCCCCTTAACAATTGTATTAAAAGCTAATTTAAAAAAAGTAGATCCAGTATTAATAGGGGGAGGTTCAACACTGGGAGTAAGAATGCCTCATCATAAGATCGCAACTCTTTTGGTAAAAGAAGTTGGGGTTCCTCTTTTGGGACCTTCTGCAAACTTTCAGGGAGAAAAAACACCTTTTAAGTTTGAGGATCTAAATAGCGATCTAATTTCTTTAGCAGATTTTGTTTTACCAGGAGCCACAAATAATTATAAAAAGCCTTCTACAATTATTGATTGCTCAGTTAAGCCCTGGAAAATCTTAAGAAAAGGAGCAGTTAAAATATGAGCACACTTTTAATAGATACAAGAGATTCTGCGAAAATAAAAATAGGACTTAAGGCTAATAAAAGAACTAAATATGCTATTTCTGACTCAAGGCTTCTAAAGGCACAAGCCGTACTTCCTCTTATAGATAAAAATCTTAGATCTAATAACCTCAAGCTGAAGGACATAAATGAAATAAAAGTAAATACCGGACCAGGGTCTTTTACCGGACTTAGGGTGGGAATTTCGATTGCCAATGCATTAGGATTTTTTCTAAAAATTTCTGTCAATGGGAAAAAAGTTGGAAAATTAGCCGTGCCAGAATACAAATGATATACTAATATAAATGAAAGATTTTTTGCATCATTTTTTTATACCGCGAGAATCTAATAACTACAAAGCAAGACTACTTCATCAGACAACACTACTTTTTTTTATAGCCTTCTTTATTATAGGCGGGTTACTACTAAATTTAACAGAAAATAAATACCCTTCTGTTCTTGGCATATCAACAGACATAACTTCAGAGCAGTTGTTAACATTATTAAATCAAAAAAGACAAGAAAATGGACTTTCTGTGTTATCATTCAGTCCGGAACTTGCTACAGCAGCAAGAAATAAAGCCAACGACATGCTTTTAAAAAACTATTGGGCGCATAGTTCGCCTGATGGCAAAACTCCTTGGGATTTTCTAAAAGATGCAGGTTATAACTATGTTTATGCTGGAGAAAATTTAGCAAGAGGATTTAATACAAGCGAAGATGTTACCAATGCCTGGATGGAAAGTCCAACTCACAGGGCAAATGTTCTATCTTCTAATTATTCAGATGTTGGTTTTGCAGTTGTAGTAGGTAGTCTTGGAGGAGAAGAAACAGTTCTCGTAGTTCAGGAGTTTGGGAACCGTTCCTTGGCTGCACTTCCACAGCCAAGTGAAGTTTCTGTGTCGGCAAGTTCAAATAATTCTAACGAGATTTCGGTAGACCAAAAAATTGCGGCAAGTCCTAATAAATCTGTAAAATCTTCCTCTGGAATAATCCCCTTATCGGGAGTTAAAAATACACCTCTTGTTGACAGCATCCGATTAACAACCAACATAGGAGTATTTATTGTTTCATTATTTATACTAGCATTTGTATTGGAAATAATAATTTTAAAAAGACGAAGAATAGTTAATTTTGCAGAGCACAATCCCGACCATATATTATTCTTGGCATCAGTGCTATTAATTATTATCATCTTACGTAGAGGAGTAATAATGTAGTGAATATTAAAAACAAAAATATCGATTTGGAGTATTATATTTCTCTTACGTTTATACTTTCTCTTGGTCTGTTTTTTATTATTTTAGCAGCGCCAAATAAAAATCTTCAGCTGATTCTAGTTTTTCTTACCACATTTTTTTATATACTTTTTGGAATAGTACATCATTTAATAAATCATGATTTTAATATGAGGGTTATGATACAATATATAATTATTGGTGCCCTAGGACTAACAGTTATTTTCTTCTTTTTAAAAGGAGGACTTGGATTTTGATTTTGTCAGATTTTCAACTCAACTCAGCGGAGATCTAACGCAAGCATTTTATTTACGAATTTGAAATATGAAAGGAGTAATTTTAGCAGGTGGTCTTGCTACAAGACTTAGGCCATTAACACAGGTTACCAATAAACACTTGCTCCCCGTTTACAACAAGCCGATGATTTTCTATCCTCTTGAAGCAATGCAAAAAGCAGGAATAAAAGAGGTTCTTTTGACTAGTTCCCCTGATCATTCTGGGGATTTTGCAAATCTTTTAAAATCCGGAGAAGATCTTGGATTAAAAATTTATTATGGAGTACAGCAAAATGCCAAAGGAGGAATTGCAGATGGTATTTCTTATGCTAAGGAATTTGCTAAAAACGAAAAAATTGTTGTAATACTCGGAGATAATATTTTTAGAACAGATCTTAAATCCAGTATTCAAAAATTTGAGCAAAAAGATAAAGGAGCTATCGTTTATGGAGTTAGAATGCCGACTCATTCAAGGCAATATGGAGTAATAGAAATGGACAGCAAAGGAATGGTGCTCTCTATAGAGGAAAAGCCAGAGAATCCAAAATCAGATATAGCTCAAACAGGAATTTACATGTATGACGAAAGAGTATTCGATTTTATATCTACGCTTAAACCATCCGCAAGGGGCGAACTTGAAGTTACAGATCTAAATAATATCTATTTAAAAGAAGGGAGCTTGCAGTGTGAGCGTTTGGATTGGTGGATTGATGCAGGAACATCTTATGATGAACTTCTTAGAGCAAATAATCTTGTAGCAGAAAAAGTAAAAACAGGAGAATTATAGCTATTATGATTATCTGTGAATTTGAGAACGGCGGTAAAGGAAAACTTCGTCATGTAACCGTAAAAGCGCTTACAGTTAACGACAGAGGAGAAGTCCTTCTTGTAAAAAGATCTCTCAATTTGGTTGGGGGGGGTAAGTACGATATT
>JANWJT010000021.1 GCA_025451755.1 Candidatus Microgenomates bacterium | reverse complement strand
CGTAGGTGTACTGCCCGTGTCTCAGTGCAGTTGTGGCTGATCGACCTCTCAGTCCAGCTACCCGTCATCGCCTTGGTAGGCATTTACCCCACCAACAAGCTGATAGGACGCAGGCTCCTCTCTCGGCGCAAAGTTAATGCTTTACTCTTGCGAGACCATGGAAAATTACCCATCCTTTCGGACGGCTATGCTCCACCCAGAGGTAGATTCCTACGCGTTACTCACCCGTCTGCCACTTGAGCCTTACGGCTCCCGTTCGACTTGCATGCCTAAGGCACGCCGCCAGCGTTCATCCTGGACCAGGATCAAATCCTCAAAAAAAGTTCCTACCACTTTCTGATCGAGGAACCCTGAATTTATCTTAATGGGCTCCTTCTTAAAAAGTGCAATCCTGTCAAAGTGAATTTTTAATTATCAAAGAGCTACAGACATAAAAAATCCCGCCAATGGCGGGTTTCTAAATATCCGATTTTATAAAACCGGAACCGACTTTTGGCGAAAACTTTTACATATCTTTAAGCTCATCAAGTCGACAAAGATATTGATGAACCGAAATCTATTATAACTCAATTAAAACCATTGTCAAGAAGTCAAAACATTTATATTTCCAGAATGAGGAGGATCCAGAGAGAAAAGTGTAAAAATTAAAATCTATTTATCTATTATAAAACTTACCTCAATAGCAGTGAGGCCTTTTCTTTGTAGAACTTTTTCGAATTGCGGTTCTTTTATACTAAGTGGTGCTTCTAACGGCCTTAAGTAAAATACGATGTTTCTGTAAAGATCTGGCATTGGATCAAAAGAAATTGGAAGTATAATCTTAGAAGTTTCATCATTGAAAAACGAAACAAAAACATAAGGAGAAGATTGTTTGCCTACCGAAGATATTAAATCTTTTATTTCGACTGAATTAAGACCTAATTTTTCTCCGTATTCCTCAAGAGTCTTTGCTACTTCATCGGATTTAACTGATTTACCGTAATTAAGCCTTGGTAATCTTCTTAAAAAAGGAGTGTAGTCAAAGCTTATATTAGAAAAGGACTGATTCTCTATCTTTAATCCCCCATCTCCAGTTAAGAAACCTTCATAGTATCCGCTTTTATGAGGCGCGTTTGATCCATAAATTTGCGTATCTATATTAATTTTTATATATGCACCGGGCTTTCCATAAAGATATAAAGGACTATCCATGCATGCCCCATCGGTTCTTGCTATTTTAAATTGCGATTTCATGCATACATTATATTCCGAATTGGAGGTCTTAAACTGACCGGGAATAAAGTTTGTCCCCAGCATAGAATTACACTGCTGACTAGCAAGATCTCTGCATCTCATTTCGCTTTGTTGGATTATTCTTTTTGGACCCAATTCGGTCTTAAAAACAATTGTTTTAAGCTGAAGCCTGTTAACATTTTCGTCGCTACTTGCTCCTAAATTTCCGGTAACAAGGGCATCACTAAAATATGAGGAGGGAAGAAGACTAATGTATTGAATTATATTTTTTCCAATATTTATAGGCTTTCTTTCCTTGCTACTAGCATCGTATATCGCGATCTCATTCAGGGACTGGCTATATTTTTCTCCAAGATTTCCGACGGTTGAAACCGAAGTATTATTTACTCCTGTCAAAATCTTCCCGCTTTCCAATGTAGAAAGCACAAAATCCTGTGATGCTTCAGTTTCGTCTCTGAGCTTTTGAGTAGATGAATTTACTGGATCATAAAGATAAAAACCATCCTGATTCTGATTTTTAGATAAAGCAAAATAAATTATTTTATTACTAGAAGGGTCCCAGGAAACAGAAGGATAACGATTGGTATTTGGAATTCCCGAAAGTTTTGTTCTTTGCTTACTCAAAATATCAAAAACATCTATGGTATTGGGGTTAAGAACGTCTTGCTTGAATCCTTCTTTCTCCAAAACAGAAATATCTCCCGAACCATTACTTCCATCGTATCCTGCAAACACAAGTTTATTGCCGTCCGGAGATAAAACTGGTTGTGATGCAAGACTTCCTGCGGACATAGAGGAGATTTCTACCTTGGATATTCCCAAAAAGTCAGAAACGCTTACCCCATTTCCCCATCCGGCTTGATTATTAGGCTCAAATCTATCCATAAATAACTCGCCAGTATTTGTTATAGCCAAAGGATAATGCATGGATGAACCGGTTGTAATGAGTTCATCGTGAATAAGATTTTTTCTTTGCGGATTGTTAAGGTCAATAGTATAAACTCTCGAACTCCCCCCAATTAACCCTTGAGAATTTTCAGGAACGCTTATTTCCCAGGTAGCAAGGTATTTTTTATTTGGGGAAACTACATAATCATCAATTCCATATCCATCTGCGGCAGGAACTATCGGAGAACTTGTCTTACTTGCAAAATCGAATATAGAAATTTCTTTTCCATAGTCTCTTGTGTCGGTCTTATTTATAAAAATTATTGAACCCGGAGAAATTGGGATTACTTTTTTAACAGCTAAGTCTAGAGTTGCAAGGGAATAGATTTTACCAGACCGAAGATCTGTAGCTTCGATAAATGAATTTTTATCTGTCCAGTACCCATATACCAAAGTCTTGGATGCTAGACTTGTAAAAGGAGGGTCTTTCTTATCTATTTTTGCTACCTGCCTGCTTGTCTTTTGAGCATTATTTACAAAAACCCCACCTCCAACAACAAGAAAGACTGCAATAACAATAAAGAAGAAAAAATTTTTCTGATTTTTTCGGGGATCAAGCGAAGATATTAAATTACTTCTTCTACTTTCTAGTTCTTCTTCCACAATTAAATTGTATATGTGTGAATCATAAAAAGTCAACAAGATTAATTCACTTTTTCAAAAGAAGCATGGTCCAGGGGAAAGGTTGACGAACCTTAAGAATTCTGAATTCTGAATTCTGAATTGTGAATTGCTGAAAGCTCTTGCTTGTCCAATGCTGAATATGCTCGATGTCATTTCCAAAACGACTCAAATTTTTTCCGCGTAAAAGATTAGCGCCCATAAAAAATGGTTCGTTTGGGACAGATAATAATAAATATTTTTTTGAAACTCTGGTTAATTCTTCTAATCCCTTTTTTGGATCTTCTAAATGTTCCAAAACTTCCGTTGCCATAACCAAATCAAACGAATCATTTTTGTATCCTAATTTATAGATATCTCCTCGATTTAAAGTCAAATGTGGATGGAGTTTTTTGCCTATTTCTACTGCTTTTTCTAGAAAATCAACTCCTTCAAGTTTTTTTCCAATTTTTTCTTCGTAAAGTTTATTTAGAGTAAATCCTTCCCCGCAACCGACATCTAAAACAGAATTTATTTCCAAATCCCTGACAACCGATATTAAATAATTATAGAAATTATTAATTAAAATTTTTTGAAGTGGGTTTTTACTTGTATGCTTTACGCAATTGTCAGTTTTTTTCATTTATTCTTAATTGCCTCATAAGTCACAATTCCCAAGGAAATAATAACATTCAGGCTTTTGTTTACTCCCCACATCGGAATTTCGGCTATATAATCGGACATCTCAAGAACATCTTTCGAAACTCCATCTGACTCATGTCCTACAATAAGAGCAAGCGGAAATTTGTAGTTAATTTTATTATACAATACACTTTTTGAACTTTGCTCAATGGCCACCACCTGTAAATTATCAATCGTCAATCGTAAATGGTCAATGACAGATTTTGCTGACTTAAAATACTGCCAATCCACCCATTCCGTTGTATTTATAGATGCCTTCTTAATACGGGTATGAGGAGGCGTCTCGGTTTCTCCGCAAAGAAAAATTTTTTCTGCCGAAACGGCATCGGCAAGCCGAAAAATTCCACCCACATTATAAGTATCTAAAACATTATCTACTATTATATATATTGGGTTTTTCTTAATTTTTTTTAGGTCTTTTTCCGATGGAACAATAGTCCTTAAGTCCTTCGCACTAAGCTTAATCATGCAAAATATTATACAACAATTGGAGGACTTTTTTACTATTGCGTACTAGTTGCAGGACTTGTCGATTGATTTAGCAACTGCTTAAGTTCCTGCTGAGCAGCTTGGTAGCTTGCTGTTGCCTCTCTTGCTTTTTTCGCTGCCTCCGAAAGTTTTTGGTACGCAGCAAGAACTTTCTCCTGTTTTTTCTTTTCAAGCTCTAATCGTGCCTGTTTTTCCTTAATAAGAGCCGAGTTTTTTAAAATTATTGCGGCCTTAACTTCATCCTCTCGCATAATAATTGCTTTTTTAGATGATTCACTTGCCTGTTTTTGAAGTGCTCCAATTTTAGCTAAGGTATCTGCTGAAGAGTCGGAAGAATATTTAATCTTTGTTTCTATTTGCTTTAATAAATCTTCTCTCGTCTCCTTTTCCGATTGCCCTGAGGGAAGACCCGTAACAACCTTGGCTTTTGATTGATATATCGAAGTCTGTACTCCTAAAACCATTGTTTTAAGATCTCCAGTTGACTGAGACAAAAGTGTATCTAGAGATTCTTGTTTTCTTTTAATATCGTTATTAATATTTTCCGAAAGAATCTCTACGTTTTCTCCTTTAAACTGTGCATCCGTAAGGCTATTTGCTGCGTTTTTTAAATTATCGCTTATTCCTTTCAAGTCGGTTTCTATTCCATCTTTATTATTTCTGGCAAGCATAAAACGAAGTTCTGCAAGTCTTTCTCCTGCAATAGCACTATATGTCTTGGCTTTGTTTTGTGGGGTAAATGCTAAAAGAAGACGTATATCCTGCTTTATTTTATCCAGAAAAAACAAAGGGCTGTCCGGAAGAATAAGTCCCGGACCTTCTGCTGTGGGAGGTATTTGCGCCTGCGCATAAGAAGAAGACGGAAGAAACGCAAGAAAAAGTATTAAGGTTAGAAAAACCAAAACTGCTTTTTTAATCACAAATTTATTATGACCATAAATTATTTAGGTTGTCAACCCCGATTTAATCGGAGTCAAGTCTTGCTTGATACTTTATATTTAATACTTTATACTAAATTATGACCGCGACAGGACACGCAATAATAGGAACAGTAATCGCAGTAAACTGTGGAAATCCCGCTCTCGCAGTCCCTCTTGCCATAGCATCTCACATTGCAGCAGACGCATTTCCCCACTGGGACGAAGGAACAAATGGAAAGGAAAAAAGCAAAGAAAGACTTACCAAAGAAGCAATATTTGACGTACTGTTGGGGATTACGCTTTCCTATTTAATAGTAGTTTTTCTTTTTCCCCAAACCAGTCTTTTGTATGTTTTTCTAATGATAATTGCCGCACAATTCTTTGATTGGATTACAGCTCCTTATTATTTTCTTGGCATAAAATCTTTTAAGATTTTCTATGAATTCCAGAAAAAATTTGACAACCAGCTTGATAAGCCCTGGGGAATAATAAATCAGGTAGGAATTCTTGCCCTCTTAGTTATCCTCGCCAAGCTTTTTTAGCCCTGCAAAGAACTTGATTTAGCGGTTACCCATTTTCTTTTATATTCTTGATATCCTCAAGCTTCCAAGCTGCAAAATTGCAGGCGGGGTAGTTAGAACATCCATAGAACTTGCGGCCTTTTTTCGTTTTTCTGAGTATAACTTGTCCACCTTTATCTTTTCCGCATTTAGGACATAAAATTCCAACTTGTTCAAGATAAGGCTTTGTAAAATCACATTTTGGAAATGTGCTGCAAGACATAAACTCTCCAAACCGACCCATTCTTATAACCAACTTTGACCCACATTTTGGGCAAATTTCATCAGTCTCTTCTGTTTCTATTTGTACCCTCTTTGCATCTTTAACATTTTCAAGTTTTTGCGAAAGTTCTCCATAAAATTTTTCTATAACCGGAACCCATTCTTTTTTTTCGTTTGCAACCGCATCAAGTTCGTCCTCCATTTGAGCAGTAAAAGGAATATCATCAATCGAAGAAAAGTTTTCTACCAAAAAATCATTTACAGCAATGCCAACATGTGTTGGAACAAATCTGCCTTCTTGTCTTTCTATGTATCTTCGTGCCTCAATAGTTGAGACAATAGTTGCATAAGTTGAAGGCCTTCCAATTCCCTTCTCTTCCAGAGTACCGATTAGAGATGCATCGTTATATCGCGGAGGCGGAGTTGTCTCGTGTTCGGTGTTAAGAATTTCTTTAAAGTTGATTTTTTCACTCTGTTTAAAATCCGGCAAAAGATTATCATTTAAAGCCTGCGGAGTTGCTTTTAGAAATCCATCAAACATTAAAACTGAACCGTTTGCCTTAAATCTGTATTTTTTCTCGATTGAATCAACAAATACAGTTGTTGATTCAATAATCGCATCTGCCATTTGCGACGAAACAGCGCGCTTAAAGATTAAATCATATAATTTTGAAAAATCCTTTCCTAATTCTTTCCCAACAATTTCTGGAGTTTTATTTAGAACACTGGGACGAATCGCCTCATGTGCTTCTTGTGCTAGTTTTTGTTTGGTCTTGTAGAATCTGGGTTTTTCGGGAAGGTATTTTTCTCCATATTCTTTTTTAACATAATTTCTAAGTGCAAAAGTTCCGCTCTGAGAAATAACTACCGAGTCGGTTCTATGGTACGTAATAAAACCTTCTTCATAAAGTTTCTGGGCCAAAATCATTGTGCGCTTTCCCGAAAAACCCAATCTTCTGCTTGCGTCCTGCTGAAGAGTTGATGTTGTAAAAGGTGGATATGGACTCCTTCTTGTTTCTCTTTTTAAAATGTCGGAAATAATAAAATCTTTTTTATTAAGATCCCCGACGACTTCTTTTGCTTTTTGTTCACTTTCTAAGATTGATTTAGTTACCCTATATTGCCCGTCATAAAGATCAAGAACTTCTTGAGATTCTATTTTCTCCCCGTCTATCTCTACAAGTTCGAAATTTACCTCTTTACCTTTTAGATAAATAGCCGAAATTGTCCAGTATTTTTCTTTTTTAAATTTTTCTATTTCCCGTTCTCTTTCTACAATTAACCTAAGTGCAACCGATTGAACTCTTCCTGCGGAAAGTCCTCTGCGAACTTTTTGCCATAAAACTGGCGATAATTTATAGCCAACTAATCTGTCTAAAACTCTTCGGGCAGTCTGAGCATTAACCAAATTCTCATCTAGGTCTCTGGGATTTTTTAAAGCTCCCTCAATTGCCTCTTTAGTAATTTCGTGAAAAACAATTCTTTTAAATTTTTTATTGTTTCCCTTTCCTAAAATTTCTTTAATATGCGATGCAATTGCCTCACCTTCCCTGTCTGGATCGGTTGCTAAAATAATAGAATCTGCCTTTTTTCCTGATTCTTTTAAATCGGAAATTATCATTCTCTTTTCCGAAACCTGCTCGTACATGGGCAAAAAACCATTATCTACATCCACACTAAGTTTACTCTTGGGCAAATCCATTAAATGCCCCATAGAAGCTTTAATTTCGTAATCTTTCCCTAAAAACTTTCCAATTGTCCGAGCTTTTGTAGGACTTTCAACTATTACTAACTTCATAAGATATTTATTGTGAATACATTATATAGATAGTGTCAAGTGACAATTGCAAAAATTCCTGATTCCAAACTCTTAACCATTCCTTTAATTTCCATTATCGAAAGGAGGCTGCCGATTTTTGAAGAGTTTAATTTTGACCTTCTTGCAATTTCATCAAAATGCAAAGATTCGTTTTCCAAGATCTCCAAGATTTTCTCTTCTTCTTTTGACCCTGTCTTTTTTTTTGAAATTTTTGATTTTGAATTTATTTCGGATTTTGATATTTGATATTCGAACTTTAACTCTTCAAGAATATCTTCAATTTTCGTAACTAACTTTGCGCCTTTTTTCAAAATCTTGTATGGACCTTTTGAAAGAGAAGATGTAATTGGGCCAGGAACTGCAAAAACTTTTCTGTTATTTGCAAATGCGTAATCTGCCGTTATTAAAGATCCTGAATCTTCTGCTCCCTCTGTTACCAGAATACCCTGAGACAGTCCTGTTATGATTCTGTTTCGGGCAGGAAAAAGACCTCTTGATGGACTCTTAGAAAGAGGAACTTCCGAAACCACACATCCATTTTCTATTATCTGACTATATAAATTTTTATTAGTTGCCGGATTACAACAATCAACCCCGCAGCCTAAAACAGCAATTGTTTTTCTCCCATTATCAAGAGCTGCCTTATGGGAAATTGCATCTACTCCAATTGCAAGCCCCGATACTATCGTAAAACCTGTCGAAGAAAGCTGGCTTCCTAAAATTCGAGTTACTTCTCTACCATACGCAGTAGTTTTTCTTGTCCCAACAATTCCAATGGTTTTATCTATCTCCTCTTCGCTCCATTTTTCAAAAGGAATTCCTTTACCATACAAAACAAAAGGCGGATTTTTAATTTTTTGCAGAAGGTCTGGGTAATATTTATCTTTAAGAGTCAAAAACCAAACGTTTTCTTTTTTTAGATTTTTAAGATAATCTTCTATAGAAAATTTGCTTTGAAAATCAAGAAATTTTGGTCCAAGACTATCTCCAAGAATTTCTAGGATTTTATTTTTTGATCCTTCCCAAGCTTTTTTTGCAGTACCAAACTCTTCTAGGATCTTCTTGAACTTAAACGGTCCAATTCCCGGAAAAACCGAAAATCCCAGCCAATAACCTCTCTCGTCCATACTATTTATTCTTGAAATACTCCTCTAAGATTTTCTTTGCAATTGGGGCTGCTATATTTGACCCTTCTCCGCTTTCTTCAACCAAAACTGTTACTACTATTTCTGGATCATATACAGGCGCAAAAAGAGTAATCCATGCATGAGGCAAGGTATTTTCCCCTCCGTGCTGAGCTGTTCCTGTTTTACAGGCTACAATAACTTGACGCATGTCTGCCGAACCAGAAGCTCCCTTAACTTCCAAAAAATTCCTCCCGTCAATTTTTAATTTAGAATTATGAACTCTAAATTCGAAAAATGGCCAGGCAACTCCGCCAGGACTGCAAGATTGCTTCATTCCTTCGCGAATAATTCCAATGGTTCTTTCGTCTAATAGATTTTTTTTAATTGGGGATTTATCTTTTGAATTTGCAGGATTTTTTATAAGTCTTGGTTTATAAATTGATCCTCCATTTGCAAGTAGTTGTGTAAAACTATTTACCTCAAGTGGAGTTTCCAAAGCATATCCCTGCCCAATACCAAAATGGTATGTGTCTCCTAAAAACCACGGATCACCGATAGCTTTTTCTTTCCATTTCCTGGTTGGAATAAGTCCTTTTACCTCTCCCGCAATATCTATTCCTAATCTTTGCCCTAAGCCAAAATTTATTGCTGCTTGCGAAATTCTATCTACGCCAATCTTTTCTGCAAGCTTATAGAAGAAAATGTCGTTAGATCTTTTAATTCCTTCAACCACATTAACTGTTCCATCAGTCTTTCCATGCTGAGTAAAATACCAGTTCGAAAAAGAAAAATCGCCAACATGGATCGATCCAGTATCCTCTACCTCAAAGTTTTCATCAATTATTTCACTACTAAGACCTGCTGCTGCAACAACAAGCTTAAAGGTAGAACCTGGAGGGTAAACTCCGGAAATCGCTCGATTTAAAAGCGGTTGACTGTTGCCATCTGTTAAAATATCTTCTAGCGATAAACTGCTGCTTTCGGACGCCGGTTTGTAATTCTGTCCAAGTGTAAATAAATTAGGGTCAAAAGATGGTTTAGAAATAAGAGCAAGAACTTCTCCGACAGGTGTTGTAACAATTACTGCTCCTCTTTTTATATCTTTTACTGCCTCAAAACCAGCTTTTTGCAAAGAAAGGTCAAGAGTAGTAGTTATGTTGTTTCCCGAAATCGGATCTGTTTGCCCAAGCTTTCTGACGTTTTCTCCTAAGCTATTTATTTCGACGAGCTGTTTTCCATTATCTCCTTTTAAGACTTCTTCGTATTCCTGCTCTATTCCCATTTTTCCTATTAAATCTCCTCCTCTATAGTTTGAAAATCTTGCTTCCCCTAATTCTTCTTGAGAAATTTGGCCAATATAACCCAAAACATGCGAGAATACTTCTTTATAAGGATAAGATCTTAATGAATCAATTTCTAAATCTTTTTTACCCTGAGCAATAAGCGATAAGGCATGACTAGAATCTATTATTTTTGTTTTACCTCCTACAATCTCTCGAAAACCGGGGACATTATAAACAAGAGGCCTGCCATTTCTGTCTAAAATTACTCCGCGGGGCGCGTAAATAGTAATTGTTCTTATTCTGTTGCCATCGGAAAGTTTTCTAAAATCTGAGCCTTGAAAAACTTGAATATAAAAAAGCCGCGCAACTATACTAACCAGTGCTATAAGAAGAATAATTGGAATAAGTCCATCCCGCATTTTATATTGTTTTTTTTCATAATGCTCTCTTCCCCGAACTTTTTCCGTAGATATAAAATCCGGAAATGCTGCCCCAATCTTAGTCTTCATTAAAACCAAACCTTCCTTTTATATCAAATTTATTAAGAACAACCACAATCCAAAATAAAAAAATACTTATAATCGCACTGGATGCTGCTTGAATAAAAATATTTGGAGCATGACTAATAGTAGCAAGATAAATTAAACTTCCAATAAACGAAGCTAAGAAAACAAAAGGAAAAGTTTGAATATCAAATTTTTTATCGTAAAGAAGAACTACAAATAAAAAAATTAAAAGAAAAAGACTTGTTTTGCCCATTGTATTAAGAAGAAAAATATCAATTACAAGTCCTGTTAAGAATGATGCAGGAAAAATCCAGTTTTTTTTTGTAACAACTGCGGCATTTAAAAAAAATAGAATAATTAAAGGCAAAGTTGTCACAGAACCCTGAAGAAGTGTCAATATAATAATTAAAATTACAATAACCCACATCTTAATATCTAATTACAAAAACCGTTGAAAGATTCGAAAAATCCAGAAGACTGATAACTTCGCCTTTTTGGAATAGATTGCTGGGTTTCTTAACAACAGCAGTTAATTTGCCTAAAATTAAATCAGGGGGAATTCCTGCCCCATTTATATTCTGATCTCCTTTTGTAAGGATAATATCCTGGGTTTTAATGTCGTCCGATTGCAAGACATTGTCTAGAATCAACTTCTCTCCTCCGTCTCCTTTAATAATACCCGGAGCTTGAGTTCTTGACGACTTAACAGTAGTTGAGAAAGAAGAACTTGTAACAATATCTATTTTTGAAAAATAAAGATTTGATTCCACAACTTTCCCAACTAAATTATCTTTATAAATTACTGCATTTCCGACTTTAACATTATCTTCTGTGCCCTTGTCGATTATTAGACTTTGCGGATTAGAAACCCCTGGAATAAAACTAGGTGCTCCAACTACTTTTGCAGGAAGTAAGGTTTGAGACCGAACAGATGTTGTGGCAAATTGATCGGCAAGGGCAGAATTTTCTTTTTTAAGTTTTTCTCCATTAACATTCATTTTAATAAGTTCCTTATTTTGATCTTTAAGCTTGCCAATTTCCGAATTATCCCCACCTGAGAAAAAATTAAATACAGAAAAAGTGGTTTCCGCAAAGGGAGAAACTGCTTTTTGTAAAATCGAAACGGGAAAAGCTAAGAAACCGAATTTAGAAAGAGTAAAAATTATAATTGCAAAAATTAAAAAAAACAAAAATACTGAGGTAAAATTTTCCTTTTTCCGCATAAAGCAATTTTAAACTCTTTGTCCAAATCTTACAACCCCGGTTGCTAGTTGCTACTGGTTAGTAACTAGAAGTTACTTGAGGCCGCCGATTACTTTTACTCTTTGAAGAAGCGCTAGGTCTTCTAAAACTTTTCCTGTTCCTCTTACTACTGTTGTTAATGGATCTTCGGCTTTTATTACAGCAATGTGAGTTCTTTCTACAATAATTTTATCTATGCCAGGCAAGAGTGATCCTCCGCCGGTTAGAAGAATTCCGTGCTCTAAAATGTCTGTTGTAAGTTCGGGCGGTGCGTCTTCCAAAACTTCGGAAATTCCTTCGACTATTTCGGATATTACTGGAGCCAAGGCTTCTCTTATCTCCATTTCCGTAACCCGCAAACTTTTAGGAAGACCGGTTTCTATATCTCGTCCCCGGACTACAGCGACCTTATCGGACTCACCATGAGTTATTTTTTCGGACGAATGAACTTCTTTTTCATCCTTATCTTTTTTTGGTTTGCTTTTTTGTTGAAATACACTTCCTATTTTTATTTTAAGATCTTCCGCTGTTTTTTCTCCCAGCAAAAGACCGTGTCTAAGTCTTATGTAATGCATGATTGCCTTATCCATTTCATCACCTGCAAAAAGAAGAGATTTACTTACTACAATTCCCCCCAAAGATATTATTGCAATCTCGGTCGTCCCTCCTCCAATATCAACTACCATTGCTCCTGTTGAGGAAAAAACAGAAACGCCTTCTCCAATTGCCGCCGCCATTGGTTCTTCGATTAGATAAGCTTCCCGGGCACCCGCATTTAATGCCGCCTCCCAAACAGCGCGTCTTTGAACTTCGGTAACAGCAGAGGGAATTCCAATTACTACCTTAGGCTTTGACCAGGAAACAGGGAGAACATTTCCAACCTCATGAATTGACTGAATGTAATAAGAAATCATGCTAGAGGTTGCATCAAAATCTGCAATTACTCCTCCATGCAAAGGCCTTATTGTTACTATAGTCGCAGGGGTTTTTCCAACCATTTTCTTGGCTTCACTTCCTATTGCAATAACCTTCTTTGTTTTTTTATGCATGGCAACAACCGAAGGCTCCCTTATAACAATTCCCTTCCCTTTTACCCAAACCAGGGTATTTGAAGTACCCAAATCTATTCCTATGTCATGAGAAAAAAGACCAAAAAGTTTATCAAACATAAAATCTAGGCTAATTTAAATCATAACACCTTACTCAAGCTTTTCCAATATTGGAAATTTACTATATTTATAGTATTATCTTTTAATGGGGCTTGTAAAAATCTGCAACCGCGTTATAAAGTTTTCTTTTTACGCTGTTTTTCTACTAATTCCTTTGGCAATTGCAGGAGACACTTCTGAGCTTTTTGAACTTAACAAAATGTGGCTTGCCTTTTGCCTTGGCGTAATTATAGGTGCCGCATGGATTATTAAATCAATTGCTAAAAAAGAATTCCGGGTTCAAAAGACTCCTCTCGATATTCCAATACTTCTATTCTTCCTTTCCCAATTTTTGTCGACACTCTTTTCCTGGGATCATCATATTTCTTTTTGGGGATATTATTCTAGGTTTAATGGAGGCCTACTTTCTACAATGTTATACATATTTTTTTATTATGCTTTTGTTAGCAATATTCTTAGTAAAGACAGTGGAATTTTTAAAACCCCAACAGAAGCAGTAAAAAAGTTTCTTAATTTAAATATAATAACTGGTGTAATTGTTTCTTTATGGGGGATCCCCTCGCATTTTAGCCTTGACCCGACATGTTTTGTATTTAGAGGAAATTTGGATGTTTCCTGCTGGGCCGCTGATTTTCAGCCAAGAGTAAGAATATTCTCAACGCTTGGACAGCCCGATTGGCTGGCAGCATATCTTTGTGTACTGCTACCTATCGCAATTGCGCTTTTTCTGGAAAACGCCAATTTAAAAGAGAAGTTTAAATTTAACAGAACTGCTATTTTTTATTTTGTCGCTTCTGTCCTTTTCTATACTGCTCTTCTTTATACAAGGTCACGATCGGCAATGATTGCTATTGGAACCTCTCTAGCAATACTTTTCTTTACTTACTTTTATATTAAAAGGAAAGAATTTAAAATTATAAATTTCGTCGGTCCCCTTCTTGTTGCTCTTTTAGTTACCTTTTATATTGGTCTTCCCTTCTCTTTTTTAAGTAGGTTTTCTTATTCGGAAGTTATGAACAAAATAAACCCACCTCCTGCCCCTAAAACGCAAACCAACGTGGAAAAACCCGCTCCTCAGCATACAGGAGAACTTGGAGGAACAGACTCCGGAAAAATCAGGCTTTTAGTCTGGGAAGGAGCACTTGAAGCCTGGAAGAATAATCCGATTTTTGGAACAGGAGTAGAAACATTTGCTTTCGCTTATTATAAATACAAGAGCCCCGAGCATAATTTAACTTCGGAATGGAACTTTCTTTATAACAAAGCACATAACGAATTTTTAAATTACATGGCAACAACAGGGACTATTGGAATTGCAGCCTATCTTTTTATGATTGGCAGATTTCTATATTTACCTGCTAAAAGACTGCTGAACTCGATCAAGAAAAAAGAGCAGGAAAATATTTTACTCCCTGTTAGCCTTATTGCAGGCTACATTACAATTCTTATTACAAACTTTTTTGGTTTTTCCGTTGTTATTGTAAATATTTTTTTATTTCTAATGCCCGTTTTTGTTTTTGTTTTAGAAAATATGATTAATTACGACAAGGGACTTTTTCTTTTTAGAAATAAAGACAATGCATCAAAAGTACCGGCAAATTCTGAATCCCGATATAATCGGGATGAATATTCACCCTCTCAGTGGATGGGAACTATTATTACAATTGTTATAGGTTTTTATTTTTTATTCACACTGGTGTCTTACTGGAATGCAGACAAAGCATATGCTTATGGAAATAATTTAGACCGCGTGGGAATGTATCAAGAAGCTTATCCTTACCTTCATAATGCAGTTCTTAAGCGAGGCGATGAACCGGTCTTTAAAGACGAAATGGCAATAAACAATGCTGTTTTAGCAGCTCAACTTTTAAGTCAAAATAATACGCAGAATGCGACCGACTCGGCAACAACTGCTTCTGCTCTAGTTAAGGAGGCAATAGAAACGAGTAATAGTCTTGTTTCCTCTTACCCCAAAAATTTTGTATTTTGGAAAACAAGAATAAGAATATTTTATACTCTTGCACAAGTTGACTCGCAATTTCTTCCATCTGCACTTGAAACTATAAGAAAAGCTGCAGAACTTGCACCAAATGACGCGAGTATAATCTATAATTTAGGCGTGATTGAAGGACAAAGCGGAAACATAGATCAGGCAATTGTGGCTTTAGAAAAAGCAGTAAAATTAAAACCAGACTACAAAGACGCGCATTATGCACTAGGTCTTTTTTACAATCAAAAAGCAGTTGATAAAAATGGGAACGTTGTAAATAGAGATTTCCTGAATAAAGCAATTGAACGTATGAAATTTATCTTAACTCACATTAATTCTTCCGATACCGGAGCCCTCGACGCCCTCAAAACACTTGAGAAAAAGTAAGATATAAGGCAGTTCTAAATACGCGGTATATTTTTAGAAAAATTGAAGTTAATGTTTAAATTCCGCTCCGTAGATATCTCCGTTACCCGTTCTCCAAGCCATCCAAACGGCTGTATTCTTCCAAACAGAGGTTGTTGTATGTGAATTTTGATGTGGGCCTTGCTCCTGAATCTCAAAAACCTCTCCTGTCTTTAAGTTTGCTCCCTGTACCCCACCTACGTGTTGTGCTGTGCTCTCGGACCATACGACATATTTGTCCGAGATTGAAGGAGACTGTACCGTAGAAGTAGTAGTTTCATAAATAGTTTTCTTTTCTCCTGTATGAATATTTTTCATCTTAATTGCTTGGTAATCACCTAGAGCTCCTGTTGTGTACTCCACATAAACCACTGAATCATTGAATATATTTGGGCTTTCTTGAAAATCTGGGTCAACGACAACATCAAGAGAAGTATTTTTCTTAAAATTATAACCGTAGATATTGGTTCCGCCTGGAGCTCCATTTGCCCATACGACTGTGCCATCCGAAATGCTTAAGGGCGAACAACCAGAACTACTTATTTGCATCGTAGTTTTCTTTTTAATGTTGTAGGCTTGAATAGTTCCGCAGGCCCCACCATTAACATAAACCACATATTTCCCATCAGTTACTCCTCCGCCTTGTGCTGCTGCACCACTTGCAACTTCTGTATCTTCTTCTTTTTTCATATTGTAGAGATGTACATCATAGTTTGAGAGATCGTCTACGTCCTCGTAAACTAGGAGATCGTTATGTAAGCCTGTTAGAAACTGTTGACCAGATTTCTCAATAATAGGAAAATTTTCTTTATTATCAAGATCATACCCCCAAATGTCTATTCCCTGAGATCCGCCATGATTGGTATATGCAACTAAGTCTCTATCAATAAGTGGCTGAGTCTGTTGACTCCCATCCGTGGTTATCTGAAATAGATTTACGGAAGTTGCTGCCTGTGCAATTACAGAAGTTTGAAAAACTAGGAGTAGGGCAAGAATAAAGAAGAATAATATTTTAATCTTCATATAAATCTCTAGCCAGAAGCTATCAATTAACCACAATTATAAGTACCGCATTCGCCTTTTGCAATAGGCAAAACTAAGGTACGAGTTCGCTCATTTTAACTTTTAATACTCTTGCAATCTTTTCTAAGGTCTTTAAAGATGGTGATTTTCTTCCCTGTTCGATATGGCCAATGTGGGTTCTGCTAATCTTTGCCATCTCGGCAAATTTCTCCTGCGAAAACCCTTGAGATTTACGGAGTTTTTGAATATTTTTTCCAATACTAGCTCTCATACAGCTATTATTGATAGCCGTAAGTAATCATTCCACTAGCTAAAAGCGAGCAATTAGCCTGAATGTTCTGCTTGCATTTTTCTTAGAATAAATTTACTATTGTTTTGTGACAAAAAACATCAGAATATGAAATTATATACCGGAATAATTAATATCAGATTTTTAAATTCATTATTTTCCTATACTAAGTTCGGAGACTTAACAGGAATTAAAAGTGCAAAAGAAGGTAAGGAATGGGAAGACTGGTCAAAGCCTGACAGAGCTAAATGGTGGAAGAATTCTAAAAAAATTATTTCTAAAACATTTATGTCACTTACATATCTCTCCTCGGAAAATTTATACTTTGTAAAAACCAATGAAGATAGTTTTTTTACAGCAAGGGAAAACTATAAGAATGATCTAATACATAGATATACAGTAGTAGGTGACTTTGAAGGATTCAAGCCAAGAATAGATTTTCTACTGTATCAGAGGTATAAAAATGATAAAGAGGATGTGTTAGTTCCTTGCCTTAAATACATTGAAGAAGATTTAAATGAGGAAAGAAATCATTTTAAACCACTTTGCGAAATACCCAATTTTTACGAACACCCTGATTTTGATAAGTATGGATTTGAGAGAAAAGATGATTCTGGAGATTATACTGATGACTTTGGCGAGAAGGCATCTTCTTTTCACAGCGTGCATAAAAAAAATGGAGTTGAAGTTTTTTTTCTGTGATATGGATTCTCACTTCTTGAAATGCTATTCTTCGAAGCATAGCATTTATTCCTGGCGCATCCACTAGTTAATTTTAGTATATTACTTAAATATTCTTCTTTTTTAGCCTGCCTTCTGGTATAATTTCAGAAATGACAAAAATAGTTACAGCGCCTTCGGAAATTCTTTCTCAAAAAGCAAACCCTGTTAAAAAAATCGACCTAAAACTAATCGATGACATGAAGCAAACCCTTCTTGCGGCAAAAGATCCCGAAGGAGTAGGCCTTGCAGCTCCTCAAATTGGACAACCGTTTTCTATTTTTATAATAAAGCCTACTTTAAAATCCACTATTAAAGTATTCATAAACCCAAAAATTATCGGAGAGATAGAGGAATTAACTCCTTTAGATTCTAAAAATAAAAAGAAAAATCACCCCAGCAGACTCGAAGGTTGTCTTTCTTTGCCGAGTGTTTGGGGAGAGGTTAAAAGAAAACCTCTACTAACCTTAAGCTTTTTAGATGAAAAAGGGAAGAATTACGTACAAACTTTTAAAGGATTTGTAGCAATAATTATTCAGCACGAGATAGATCATTTAAACGGAATTTTATTTACCAAAAGGGTTCTTGAACAAAACGGTCAGCTCTACAAATCTTATAAAAATGAAGAAGGCGAAGATGTCTTTGAAGAAATCGAAATTTAAAAAACTCTAACTACTGAATCGCGAGAACCTGTTATTTTCTTTGCCAATTTACCAATTCCCTTGCTTGGCATTTGAGGAATATTCAATCGATCATATCTTGGTGTTTCATCCTCTAATAAGGCTTCCGCCATTGCCTCATCTGCTTTATCAGAAAAGTCAGGATCATCTACGAACAATTGATAAATATTTATTTGCCCATCGCTAACCCTTATTTCTTTTTTACCTCTAGCAAATCTAACTGCATCGCTGTAGGTTCTTTTTTCATCTAAGTCATCATTCAATCTGGAAAAATCATTATATTCACACGTTATTCCTTCAGCACCATCTTTATCTATGTTCCAATATAATCCTGCTTTAACTTTTTGATAATCTCCGATTGGATTGGTATGAATTACGGTCACATCTGGATACATCTTTCTTAAAGCTGTTGCTGTATTAATGAACAGATCGATTATTCCTAAATCGTATAATGCCTGTACCGAAGCTGATTGACTCTCGAAATTTTCTCTTGGTTTGCTGAGGGAAATCTTCTCACGCTCCTGAGCTTCAACTTCCTCCAAATGTTTTCTTACTTCAAGCTCGGTTACAGCGACTTTGGAAGCAGCTAATCTTTTGTATCCTTCGTGCATAGATAAGAATTATACATAAATGCATTTTATTTGTCAATACTATAAGATCTTATATTTCTAAAATCTCTTAAACATGGTATAAGTAATTATATGAAGATTGTTTTTTTTGGATCGTCAAAACATGTTATTCCGGTTATAAATGTTTTAAAAGAAAATTTTGAACTTTCTTTGGTAGTTACTACCGAACAAAATCCTTCCGATGCAGTCCCCTCTTTTTGTATAAATAACAATCTTAATTATTCTTCAGTCTCTTCTTTATCTGACTCAAATATTGATGCTGAATTATTAAAATTAAATTGCGAAATAGCTGTTCTCGGTTATTTCGGCCTAATGATTCCTAAAGGTGTTTTGAATCTTTTTCCAAAAGGAATCATAAATATTCACCCTTCTCTTCTTCCAAAATATCGAGGCCCTACTCCTATTCAAAGCGCAATCTTAAACGGAGAGAAAACTACTGGAATTACGATTATTAGATTGGACGATAAAATTGACCACGGTCCAATTCTTTCCCAAAGAGAAGAGAAAATTCTAGAAGATGATACTGCCGATACTCTTTATGAAAGGTTATTCAAAATTGGGTCAGACTTAATACATCAAAATATTAAGCAATATGTCAAAGAAGAACTAAAATTACAAGAGCAAGACGACTCAAAAGCAACTTTTACTAAACTTCTTCAAAAAAATGATGGTCTTTTAGATTTTGATAATCCCCCATCTTCTGTAAAAATCGGTAGAATGATAAGGGCATATTATCCCTGGCCCGGCGTCTGGTTCAAATGGAGAATGGAGAATGCTCGCCCCGCGCAGCCTGGACGAAGCAGGGGAAAATGGAAAATTATAAAACTATTGCCTGGAGATAAGATTCAAGTCGAAGGAAAAAACCCAATGAGCTATAAAGATTTTATAAATGGGTACAAAGAAGGAAAAGAAATTTTAAATAAACTAAACTTAAGCTGAAGCAATAATTACTGGAGGAATTTCCGAAGCTTTATTCTTCTCTACATTCTTCTTAACATCTCTCGTACTTTTTCCTTTAAGAAGCCTTAAGCACTTCGAGCAAAGCTTCATTTTTTTTGAAATTCCCTCAATAATAACACGGGAAACATGAAGATTAGGTTTAAAAATTCTTCTAGTTCTTCTTTTGGAATGGGACACGTTGTGCCCATACATTACGCCTTTTTTACAATTTTCGCATTTCATAGCCATAGATTTTAAAGCGAGGAATAAATTTTTTCGCCGGACGACAAGCGAATTGCGGGTCCAAGAAAAAATTTGGTTCCGAGCGACTTTAGTGCTTGCTTATGATATCATATTAACTGAATCTAAACAATATGGATTTGTTTTCTGCTTTTCTTGTCTTAACTATTCTAATTTTCTCAGCGATTTTGCATGAAATAATGCATGGATTTGTCGCAGAAAAACTGGGAGACCCAACCGCAAGACTTGCCGGAAGGCTAACCCTTAATCCTTTAAAACATATCGATCCATTCATGAGCGTTCTTCTTCCGCTACTTTTAATAATTTCCGGATCTCCTGTTGTTTTTGGCGCGGCAAAACCTGTTCCTGTTGACCCATTCAATCTTAAAGAAGGACGAAAAGATATGGCGCTAGTTTCTCTTGCCGGACCCCTAACAAATATTTTCATAGCTATAATTGCAAGTTTGTTAATAAAAATCATAATTTTGTTATCGGGCGGATTTTTAGAATCGGGTTCGATTGTGCCAATTATTTACTGGATTTTGGCAAAAATAGTCCAGCTTAATCTTCTTCTTGCGATTTTTAACTTAATTCCTATTCCGCCTCTTGACGGCTCAAAAGTTTTTGCCCTTATTTTGCCCGAAAAAGAAGCAAGAGCTTACTTATCGCTTGGTTCAATAGGAATTTTTATAATATTTTTTCTTCTTTTGTCTCCAATCGGCGGTTTTTCTTTAGGAGAAGTTATTTTTAATCTCTTATCTTTTGCCGAAAAACTCCTCGGAGTTTGATATACTCTTTTTATGGCAGCATTAACACTTGTTAGGCACGGAGAATCAACATGGAACGCCCACGGTGTTTGGACAGGATGGAAAAATCCTCCTCTTTCCGAAAAAGGAATAGAAGAAGCAAGACAAGCCGGAGAACAACTAAAAGGGATAAGTATTGATATTGCTTTTGTATCGGACCTTTTAAGAGCAAGTCAAACTCTTGATAAAATACTTGCGGTAACTGGTCAAAAACCAGAAATAATACAAGCCGAAGCGCTTCGGGAAAGAAATTATGGTGACTATACCGAAAAAAACAAATGGGAAGTTGAAAAGCAGTTGGGTGAAGAAGAATTTAATAAATTAAGACGCGGATGGAATGATCCGGTTCCAAACGGCGAAACTTTAAAAGATGTCTATAATCGCGCAGTTCCCTATTACGAAAATGAAATATTGCCAAAAATTAAAGCGGGTAAAAACGTTTTAATCTCTTCTCACGGAAATACGCTTAGAGCTTTAGTAAAATATTTGGACGGACTTTCCGATTCCGATGTTGAAAGCCTAGAAATCGCAACAGGAGAAGTAATTATTTATAGAATTGATGACAACGGAAAGACAGATTCTAAAGAAATACGTTCATCCTAAATGTGATTATAGGCACTCTTGTCCTGAGTTCTTGACCTGAGCATTGTCGAAGGTTATCGAAGGGAAGCAACTGTATCCTAGCTTTTGCTCAAGGTTTAATTAGAGCTGAAGCGGAAACTACAAGAAATATACCAGTCGCATTAAGAATAAAAGAAAGAATCAGGAATTGATAGGCTTTCATCTTCCCTATTCCCATAAGACTTACTCCTATTTCATCAGGCAAAGGAGACGCTATAATAATCGCTCCAAATACTGGGAAAAGCCAGCTAAAATAATTGGTATGAAGAAGCTTTAAAACATGATTATTGTGATCAATTTTTTCATAAACTTCTCTAACTTCATCGACCAAACTGTCTTTTACAAATTTAAATATTATAAAATCTCCCAGAACTGCACCAAGTCCTGCAACTATTCCTATTTCAACAGGTGATAATTTTTCTGCCAAAACAAAAAGAATTACCGCACCGGTTGTAACTGTAAATGTGGAAACAAAAAGCATGCCTGCAATAAATGCTCCTACATATCCTAAGCTTCCCAGACTCAAGAGGAAAGAATGGAAGCCCTCAAATCCTGAAAGAATAAGAGCAAAGACTATTGAGAATAAAAGTATTGTGAGATTTTTATACTTAAGTTTGCGCCAAGATTCCACTTCTTAAGTATACTTCTAAACAAAATCTTAAATCAAATAGCTCATGCTTGCGAAGTTCAATTCTCTATTGCAGCGACTAAGCAACTATGTCAGGAGCTATTATTTGCCTAGACCACTGCAGTCCAATATGATGCATTCTTGCGCTCCGATTCCAAGATTAATGAGTTCGAAGTGAGTATTTTTAGTAATCCGAAAATTCTTGTCTTAGACAATCTCTTGCCATAAACCTTTTCTAAATGTTCTCGAATCTCTAAAGAGGAGATATTAGGATTTTGACTAATAATACTAAGAATGTCACCTAAATTATCCTGAGTTGTATTTCTAGCTGCAAGAACTGAACTTTCCTTAGCTTTTTTAAATAGAGCAGCTGCCCTGGATGGATCTGAAATAATGTTTTCCGCTTTTATTTTTCCTTGTTTTAAAAATTCTATATTTCTTGATGTGATACCATCTATTATAGCCAGTACTTCTTCTAACACAGCCCTTTGTCCATCAGAAATTTTAGCAATTGATTTCAATGACTGTTCAAATTTTTCTCGACTTACATATCCGAGCTTTACCAACATACCCAATGTTGATAAGTAGCTACCTTGCGCAGATTTAGCATGTGCAGCTCTCCTTTTTTTAAATCCTTCAAGCGTCATACGGTTAATTAGCTCATCTATACTGAAACTTTCTCCGGCGTTTTTTTTCAAGAAATCTATGATTCGTGTTGGAACCCCAGTACTAGTAGCGTGAGCAGGAGGTGGAGATTGTGGAGAATTATCTGCTAGCTTGTAATAAGTAACTCTAATGTCTACATCTGCGGATTCATATTCAATGATTCCAAATCTAGCTAATTCACTTAAATGCCTACCGACAGTCCTATTATCCTCCTCTATTTCTTTAGAAATATCTACTACTCTAATAGCTCCTGAACTTTTTACGAGAGACTTGATAATTTTAATCCTTATCTCAGGAGATCTTTTTTTATACTGCTGCGTTTCATCTCCAACTCTTATGTCATTCTCAGGTGCAGCAGAGTGAGTTGAGCCGAAAAGTTGATTTAAGGAGAAAGTTTGCCTTTCGGAAAATTCTAATAAATGTCCTGCTAGTGGGACTCCAATATTAGCTCCATATTCAGTTCTAGTGAGTCCGATTGTGTTTAATTCTGGATCTAGTAGTTCTTTTGCTACAAGACCAATAGGAGCAAAGCTCTTGACTCCATAGTTGAAAAGAACACCACTTGCCATGATCCAGCTTGGAATAACTCCCTGAATATTTTTTATTCTCGCTAAAAGAGAGGTTCTTGTATAAACAACTCTTTCCTGCATTGCAACAAGAGTAAGAGCCTTTGCCTCATGATTTCCTATAGCAGCTAATAAGTTTGCCACCTCTTCCTTCGAAAGTTTTTCTCTCTCATTTTCGACATTAAACGTCCGGCCCTGTTCGCTAGGACTTATCATTGAGGAATTATATCAGAAACAGAAAGGAAGTCAATATTATAGGATATTTGCAGGGACGCTCAGATTTTCATCCCGCTCAGCGGGACAGGCTGAGAAAAGCTCTGCCCCAGAAGTAGCTTGCAGGCCTGGAGGGAATCGAACCCCCACTAGTGGTTTTGGAGACCACCGTCCTACCATTAAACGACAGGCCTATGTCAAACTAATAACCACCAACTGATAAAACTACTTCAGTTTATCTGTTTCTTTATGTTCGGTTTTCTTTTTACAATGTCCGCAGTATTTTAAAAGTTTTAATTTTTCCTCTGTATTTAATTTATTTCTGGTCGTAACATAATTTCTGTTTTTACAAACAGTGCAAACAAGACCAACTGTAATTCTATGTTCTCCTTTTTTTGCCATACTTCGATTAACTCAGTACGAGTATTCCCCTCCTTTTCTTTGGTATTATATCAAATTAATGAGCCGAGAGCGGGAATCGGACCCGCGACCTAGTCATTACCAATGACTTGCTCTACCACTGAGCCATCTCGGCAATGAGCCTGCCCAAGTGTGCTGAGTGAGGGACTCGAACCCCCGTAGCCCTTCCGGGCGCCTCGTCTACAGCGAGGTGCAATTGCCGCTATGCGAACCCAGCCCTGAGCCGAGACAGGGATTCGAACCCTGGACCTGCTGTTTACAAAACAGCTGCTCTACCACTGAGCTATCTCGGCAATAAAGCTAATTTTATCAAAAAGCATATAAGAAGGAAACCCCCTCGTGGGAAATGTGAAGAAATTAACGGAAAATAAATTCTGTCTTTGATACCGACTTAGTTGGTATTTCCCCATATATGACAATTAGGAAAGGCTATTAAATCAAGCGCACCTGATTTAAACACACCTTGTTGTCGCCTAAGGCGACTACCTCATATCTGGTGAATTTGTAGAGGAAAATCCTCCAACTAACTCCAATACCAAAGAACAAAAATAGTATATAAAAATTCTCTGAGAAAAGTCAAGCCGTTCGACGAGCTCAGGTTTGACACTGAGTTTATCGAATGTGTCAACCCCTTGCTAATTGACTGAATCCTTTGGCGTAGGCGAAACTGAAGATGGTTCCAGGACCCCAGATGGGGTCAAAGTCGCATCTGTAGCGGAAGCAGGGCTTGCAGTTTGAGCTGAACTATCTCCAAGATTTAAAGATGAAACCTCGATAATCTTATTAACACTTGGCCTATATAGAATTGCTTTTTTAGCTTTTGTATATATTAAAACCTTATCTCCATTTTTTGCATTATTAAAAAATGGCTGACTTTTAAGCTTTTCGAGATTTGATATTGTTGCAATCGTTGGATTTTCATTTTTCGGAAGTTCCATAAGTAGCCCAACCGAAGCTAAAATATTTTTTTCTTCATCCTGCGAAACAGCTGTGGGCTGATTTAAAAGCTTCTTTGAATTTTGATATTTAATATAAAAATAGGAAGAACCTGCAATAATAGCTGCTATAAAAAATAAAACTATTAGATAGAAAAACTTTTTGTTAATATAAAAAACATTCTTACTATGCTGTGCTTCCATAAATGTATTTAAAGTTTATCGTACCATATTTATTGTTAAGGCGTCGGCGTCGGACTTTCTTCTAATTCAATCGGAGTTGGAGTTACTTCGGGCGTAGGCGAAACACTCTCAATTGTACCTAAGTCCTTAACCGCAGTAGCGACCCAAGAGAATTTTATATCTTCAGTTGCTTTTTTATCGAGAACAATTGTAAATCCATTCTTGGTTCTTCGGGAAACAACAAACTTATATCCGCTATCAAAAAGTCTTTGTTCGACATCTTCTATTTCTTCCTGAGACAGATCTGTTTCATCGGTAGTTAATGTTGCGTTAATAATTGGAATGTTTTCGTATTCGCTATCGAATTCTACTTCTACCGAACCGCTTCCTTTCTTAACAACAGCAATTCCTGCGGTGTCTTTATTAAATGTCGGATGACCAAAGAAGGAAACATTTCCCCTAAATACAACGTCTCCAAAGAAGTTTGCGATATTAGTAACTATAACATTCTGTGTCGTAATACTATCTACTACATTAAGAATTCCTTCTATTAACGTGTCCCCTTTTACTCTTAATTTACTTGATACTGTTGCAAGTCCTTCAACATTTAAGCTTGATAAATTAAGAACCGAAGGACTAGTCGAAACACTATCTCCGAGAACTGAAGAATTAGACGCAAAGAAATTATCAAAATTTGCCCCAATTGTAGCAACGTTAGATTCTAGCGAGGCAATTTTATTAGTCAAAATTTCTAAACCTTCAATTTGATTTGCTCTTATTTTATCGGCTGTTAAAGTCCCTGCAAAATAAGCATTTCCGCTTCCATCTATAATCACATTTTTCGCCCCATTTTCGTCTTTTATTATTAATTGTCCATCCGAAGTAAGATCAAGCGAAATATCTTTATCGACCGGCTTAATAGATTCTACAGCTAGTTCTTTGGTAACAACTTTCGGCACCCCCGGCAACCCCAACGCAAGTGCAGCAGCTTCAGAACTTGCAGGAGAGTTAACACCACCAAGGTTTCCATCTTGTCCAAGATAAACAGAT
>JANWJT010000020.1 GCA_025451755.1 Candidatus Microgenomates bacterium | reverse complement strand
GGAAGAGGAATCATAGCAGATACAGCTGTTGCAGTTGCAAGTATTATAGCAAGAGTAGAAAGAATGGGAGCGACTTGGTTATTTTTGGACCTAGGTGTGTACAATGGCTTATTTGAAACTATGGCATATCAGGGATCAACTAGATACCTCATTACAAGCATGCGGCCTATAAAAGATGCCGGAGAGTCTTTATTTGCTATCGCAGGTCCAACAGGAGATTCGCCCGATGTAATTACGAAAGAAGCTCTTTTGGTTTCTGATCTGGAAGTCGGAGATAAGCTTATTATTCATGATGTTGGAGCTTACTCACTTTCAGTAACAAGCAAATTTAATGGCTTCCCCAAACCCAATATTTATGTCATTTGACATTTTAAAAAAATAAGCATACACTTTTTATTATGAGGCTGAATATTTTTCAAAAGATTTGCGTAGCATTTCTGATATTTCTATTCATTTTTTGGGTTATCCTATTTTTTAACGGCTCTAAAAATGGTTTTTATAATTATCTTTACTCATTTTTATTTGGCTTAATTCCTCTAATAGGTGGATTTATCTCTATGATAAATTCTAGGTATTGGGGAGGACTAAAAAGCGCTGTTGGAAAAGCAATTTTTTTTATCGGCCTTGGATTATTTTTTTGGGGATTCGGGGAGACAATATGGTCTTATTATAATTTTTTTCTAAATATTGCAGCTCCTTATCCATCGATCGCAGATATAGGATTTGCTCCAAGCATATTCTTTTATGGGCTTGGAGCTGTTTTTCTTTCCAAGGCAACTGGAGCTAAGTTCGGTTTGCGAAATAAATATGCAAAGATTTTTATAACTATTGCCCCTTTTGTTCTTTTGGCAGTATCTTATTATTTGTTTATAGTGGTTGCAAGAGGTGGGACTCTTGTTCCACCAAATGAGACACCTCTTAAGACTATCCTTGACATAGCATACCCACTAGGAGACTTTCTAGGTCTGACTCTTGCAATTATTATATCTGGCCTTTCTTTTAAATTTCTTGGAGGGAAATATATATTTGATATTATTTCAATATTATTAGGACTTGCTGTCATGACTTTTGCTGACGCAATATTTTCCTATTCCACTACTGTAGGCACGTACTATAATGGGAACTTCGGAGATTTAATGCTTACTCTTGGCTTGTTCTTGCTTACATTTGGATCATTAGGCTTTTACAAGATAAAAGAGTAATTTTCTTATGAATATACTTGAACAAGTTGCTGAAAAAATAATAGAAGAACAGGAAAAAATTATTGGGCCAATAGCCTTTGAGCAGGCCAAAAAGGTTTCTGGTCTTTCTGTGGATTCTCAAAAGCATGAAGTAAAAATCGAGGGAGACCAAAAGGAAATTCTGCAAAAACTTGTTGAACAATACCAGCATTTATTTGGTCGAGCATCAGTTGAAGTATGCAGAGACGCAGTAAAAGATCTAATAAAACAGGCTCCATCAGACAAAATCCCCTCTTTAATCCTCTAGAAAAATAGGCTATCATTAAAATTAGAATGGATCCTACTCAAAAATCTTCGCAATTACAAAATCCTAAAAATGATCCCTCGCAAATACAAGATGAGCTAACTCACGTAAATGAGGAGATATATAAAAAAAATCTTGAATTAGCTGAAACAAATAAGATACTTTCGCTTCTTCGGCAGATTGACACTATAATATTGAGCACTGTTACCAATATACAACAAGTAGCTCAACAGGTTAGCAATATAATTGTAAGCGAATCTGATTTTATAAAAATGACTGCAATATTTATGATTGATAAAAATTCAAACTCCATCTTGCAAGTTGCAATGTCTCAAACTGAAGACGTAAAGCAGGCTGAGCATGATATTAATCGGACATTACAAGAAATTAAAATTTCATTAGATAGCGACAATAATATCGTTGCAAACTCAATAAGACAAAGAAAAAATCTAACTACACATGAATTAAGCGATATTTTTACACCGATCTTAACCAAAAGCGAATCTGATAGATTTCAAGAAATAATTCAAAACGGTTTATCATATATTTATCCTCTGATTGTTCGAGATAACGTAATAGGCGTAATGGTAATTAGCATTCAAAAGATTGAAAAATCTTTGCCATATTACAAAATAGATCTTATTGATCGAATACCAAAAATAATAGCAATTGCATTAGATAACGCAATATTATATCAAAATATTCAAAATGCAAACGAGAGATTAAAAGAAGTTGATCAGCTTAAAGATGAGTTTGTTTCTCTTGCATCTCACGAATTAAGAACTCCTATGACCGTAATAAAATCCTATGTCTGGATGTTTTTAAATGGGAAAATGGGAGAATTAAATCAGAACCAAAAAACATACCTAGACAGAATTTTTTTATCAACGGAAGGACTTATAAAATTGGTCAACGATATGCTTAATATTTCAAGAATAGAATCTGGTAGGCTTACAATTGAACCTGCTCCATTAGACATAGGAGTACTTGTTTCCGAAGCAGTAAGCGAAATGCAGGCAAAGGCGGTAGAGATAGGAGTTAATCTTGCTTACAACAAGCCCGATTCACCATTAATTGTGAAAGCCGACATGGGAAGAATAAAAGAGGTATTGATAAATCTAATCGGCAACTCGCTTAAATTTACACCCAAAGAGGGGTCTATTATAGCTACAGTTGATTCTAATAAACAAGGTTTTGCATTAGTAAGAATAAAAGACACCGGGCGTGGAATAAGTAGCTTTGATATGTTAAAGCTATTTAAGAAATTTAACATGGTTGGAGATACTCATCTAACAAAAGATAAAGGCCAGGGAACTGGTCTTGGTCTTTATCTTTCAAAATCTCTTATTGAATTACATGGAGGCAGAATATGGGCAGAGTCAGAAGGAGAAGGAAAGGGTACAACCTTTTCATTTACCTTACCGATAGATCATAGCTTTACAGAAAATTCTATTGATGCGGTTCCTGCTGTTGCGGATTAGAGCTAGAATTAGATGAAAGATACAGGCCTACTTCGCGTACCAAATCCCCAGGAGTAATTTGACTTTTAATAAGGTACCCATTTGCAAGCTTAAGTCCTTTTTCAATTTCCTCTCCCCTATCCAAATTCGTCAAAAAAATTACACATTTGTTTGGATTTTGAATAGGTGGTAATCCCTTTATTTGTTCCATTACTTCAAGCCCGTTAATTTTGGGGAGAATAATATCAAGGAGTACCAAATCCCATCCACCCTGAAGCATTTTCCGAAGCCCTATTTCTCCGTCGTCGGCTGTATCTATTTCGTAACCCTCTTCCCCCTTAAGAACATCGGAATACAATTCCTGAAGGGCTTTATCATCTTCTACAATAAGTATTTTAGCCATTTTAGATTATCAATTACAGACTAGCATCAAAGTCAAAAAAAGTCAATCGTATCGTATTTATTAGTGTAATATTTTTTAATAGAATGCTTAGATACGCTTTTCGTAGTCTGCCTGATGTTCTTTCTTGATCTTTTCAAGATCTGGACTTTCGAAATGTTCTTTTATAAAAGCCATGGTTTCCTTGGGATCCTGAGTATTTACAAAAATTCCGGTCCCTATTTCAAATCCTCCTAATGTTTTTTCTCGTGGAATTATGCGTAAATACCAATTAATGCCTGGATAAATATAAAAGTTAAAAGAGAATTCATGGCCATGTCTTAAATCGAGAATTTGAATTAATCTTGAAACAACTGCAGAAATGTCTGAAATCTCTTCATCTGAAATGTCTCCGAAGATACTGCCCGGTATTTTTGGACAAATCCAAACCTCATCCGGCCATTGACTCGTAGAAGGGCTTGAAATAATAAAATATGGGGTTTCAATTTTATCAGCTTCTTCTTGAGAAGATGATAAATCGATCTTAAGTAATGGAACATCAGGCTTCACTTCATTTGGTATAACCGTAAGCTGAGTATGCGGATGAGGAAGACTTTCTCCTCCCCCTTCTCCTCTGTTATGAAAAATGTATACCTGCCCTTTACTTTTATGAGTATTATATCTCTGTCGATAGGTTTGAAAAATTAGCTCAATCTGATCTTCTGGTAATTCATCAAAATTTTTATGATGATCCGGTGAATGGATTATTATTTCATGAATAGAAGTAAAGGGAAATTTATTAGGAATAACTCTTATCTGCCAATTACTCTCCCCTTCTTCTCCCACTCTATATAATTCCTGATCTTCGTTTTCTCTACCAATGCAAAATGGGCATAGTGGAGATTGTCCTTTTGCTATATCTGGTCTTTTTGCTCTTCTTGGAGCAAGAATTACCCATTTTTTAGATACTGGGTCTTGTAAAAAATTAAAATCTGCCATTCTTATTTTAAATATATCATAAATTGACAATATAATAATCAGCAGTTAATATTGAAGTCATGCAGAATGAGGTATGATTAAATACGAATCTCCAAATGTACTTATTGCCGGTTACGAAGTTGTACCTTTCTATAAACGCGGAGGATTAGGCGACGTCCTCGGTGCCCTTCCGATTGCACTTTCTAAAATCGATGTTGATGCCCGCGTAGTAATGCCTTACTACGGAAGTATAAAAAAAGATTTTCCACAGAAAGAAATAGGATCATTCCTTATTGTTTTTGATAAAAAACAAGAGGAGGTAATAATTTTACAAGGAGAGATACCAGATTCAAAGGTCCCAATTTATTTTCTTGCAAATCACAAGCTCATAAGCATAATTAATTTAAGCAAGAAGCGAATAGAAGAGTTTGTATTTTTTGATGTTGCAATTACAGGATTTATTAATTGGCTTGAGGACCAGGGAAAATTCATTCCGGATATTGTTCATTGTAACGACTGGCATACCGCACTAGTTCCTCTTCTTCTTAAAAGGAGAATGAAATCAACTATTAAAACTCTTCTTACTATTCATAATCTTGAATATCAAGGACAGGGATCGCTAAGCGCCCTTGACCAGGCAGAAATTGAAGATAAAGATCTTAAAATTATTACCAAACAAAATCCGGTCACAAAATTAAATGCTTTGGGCGAAGGAATAGTCCATGCAAGTAAAGTATCTACAGTTTCTCCTCAGTATGCGAAAGAAATTTCTCAAATAAACAGAAGGACTAAAATATACAGATATCTTCATTTGAGAGAAAAGATTTTAGGTCGCAGTGATAGTCTAATTGGAATTCTTAACGGAATAGACACGCAGATATGGAATCCGCAAAGAGATAATATTATTTCTCACAAATACGACATCGAAACCGTAGAGAATGGAAAAAATAAGAATAAAGAAAATTTACTTAAAGAAATCGGACTTCCTATAAACCGTCCAACCTTTACCATGATAGGCCGGATTGTAAGCCAAAAAGGAATAGATCTTATCCTGGAAAAGGCAAAAGAACTAGTAGATTTAGATATAAATCTTATTATTCTGGGAAGCGGATTCAAACCACTTGAGAAGAGTGTACAAAGCTTAGCACAAAAGTATAAAAATAACATCAGAGCAAGCTTTATTTTCAAAGAAGAATTTGCTCATAAATTATATGCAGGGTCCGATTTTGTTCTTATGCCGTCCCATTACGAGCCCTGTGGACTTGTTCAGATGATTTCCATGAGATATGGAACAATCCCTGTCGCTTCAAAAACCGGCGGCCTAAAAGATACAATAGAAAACAACAAAACTGGTTTCTTATTTAAGAATGGATCATCTGCCGATATGATCGAAGCTATAAAAAAAGCAATAAAAATTTATCAGGACCGAGATAAGCTTAATAAGATGAGGAGAGAGGCAATGCGCGAAGATTTTTCATGGGATAAAAGTGCTATTTTATATAAAAAACTGTATCAATCTATTGTTAGTCCCTCTTGATCATTTTCTTTACAAATTTATCTAGCGGACCGGCATCTCTGATATTCTCCCTTTTTCTAAATTCATTATATATCCCTTCATATCTATGAGCAATCTTTTCCCACGTGAATCTTTCGACAATAGTCTTTCTGGCTCTCTGGCCAATTTTTGTTC
>JANWJT010000019.1 GCA_025451755.1 Candidatus Microgenomates bacterium | reverse complement strand
TTAGGATTTAGAAATTACAGATTATATCTGCATTAGTTCTTCTTCTTTTTTCTTTCCCATTCCTTCTATTTCTTCCATGAGTTCATCTGTTAGCTTTTGTACTTCTTTTTCCATCCTACCCGTTTCATCCTCCGATATCAACTTATCATTTTCCTGCTTTTTAATCTCCAGCATTGCTTCATGCCTTACCTGACGCATCATAATTTTTCCGTTCTCTAGTTTTTGTTTCATTAAATGAATTAACTCTTGTCTTCTTTCTTCCGAAAGTCTTGGAATTGAAATTCTTATAACTTGTCCGTCAACTACAGGATTTAAACCAATATTTGCCTCGGCAATTCCCTTTTGAATTTCTCCTATAATAGAACCATCAAATGGCGTAACAATAAGTGTTTGTGGATCCGAGGAACCAATTGTAGCAAGCTCCATTACCTTAAGTCTCTGAGTTCCTCCGTATGCGTTTATAATTATATTTTCAATTAGAGATGGAGCGGCTCGTCCTGTTCGGACTGTTGAGAGGTCTGTTTTTAAAACATCGAGGATTTTGTTAGTTTTTAACCGGGCATCCTGAATTAACTGATCCATCTGAAAAAAGTATACGACAGATCCTTAAATTTAGCAAATTAAATCTCGAATCTCTGAATTTTTCTTACAACAATATTTTCTCCAAGTTTTGAAATTGTTTGTTTTATAAGGTCCTGAATCTTAATTGACGAGTCTCTTATATACTCTTGCTTTAAAAGAGTATCAACATCCTTGGGCGCCATTGCGGCAACCTGCATTGCAATTTCGTGAGCTAAATTTTTAAACTCGCTCGTTCTTGCAACAAAATCCGTTTCGCATAAAAGCTCTACCATTGTTCCTACTTTTCCATTTTGATGAATGTAGCTTTCTATAATTCCCTGTGCGGTTTCTCTATCGGATTTTTTCCCTGCCTTCTCTATTCCATTTTTTTTAATCCACTCAAGAGCTTTTTTATAATCATTGTCTGTTTCTTCCAAAGCTTTTCTTAAATCGGCAATAGAAGCGGAAGTTTCGTCCCGAAGTTTTTTAAGAAGAGTAAGATCTGCTTTTACCATTTTTATTTACCTTTCGACTTTTTAGAGGTAGGCTTCTTTTTTTCAGCCACTTTTTTCTTTTTAACAACTGATGATTTAGCCTTTTTTTCCTTGACTACTTTCGTTTTTTCAACTGGAGCTTTCTTTTTCTTTTCTTTTGAACTTTGACTCCCTGACTCTTTTTGGCTCTCCGTACTTTTTTCTTTTTTCTCTTGTTTTTCTGCCAGCTGTTTTGCTTTATTTTTTCCTTCTATCCAGGCATCAATAATGTAGCTTGTTATAAGTTTTATCGATCCTGTTGCGTCATCGTTTGCCGGAATTGGATAATCAATTGCTTCTGGATTTGCGTTTGAATCAACAACAGCAACTGTTGAAACTCCCATTTTCCCTGCTTCATCAACTGCTAATTGCTCTAGGTGAGAATCTATTACAAAAATTGCATCGGGAATTTTTTTAAGATCTGCTATTCCTCCGTATAGCCTCTCCAGCTTTTGTCTTTCTTTTTCCCAAAGCCCTATTTCTTTTTTGGTATATTTTGATCTCTCTTCCTCGCTTACAAGTTTTTCCGAAAGATCTTTTAATTTTTTAAAATTTTTTAAAACTTCCGAGAAATTGGTAAGTGTTCCTCCAACCCATCTTTGTGTTACAAAAAACATATCGGTCTCTATACTGCCCGAAATTTGCTGTTTTGCTCTTTTAATTTCTTCTTCAACAATTCCCTGCGCTTGTCTTTTAGTTCCTACAACAATTAAGCTCCCGTTTTTTGTAGCCAGGTCAAAAATAAATTTTCCGGCTTCTTCAAGACCTTCTTTGGTTTTTGCTAAATCAATAATGTGAATATTGTCGCGGGCTTCGAAAATATAGTCGCGGGCTTTTGGATTTCCGCGCGTCACCTGATGTCCAAAATGACATCCTGCCTCTAGAAGCTCTTCAAGTTTAATTTCTCTCATAAGTTCTTTGTTACCCACCGAAGCCTTGGCGTAGGCGGGTATCCTCCACCCGAATAGGTCTTCCGACCAGAACAGAGAATCGAGTGTGTGTACTCACTCCGCTTTCGCGGAATGGTCTATGAATGATACTAAAAATTAAGTAAAAAAACAACAATCAAAATTTCTTGACTTCTTATGCAATCTGCCTTTAGAATTATATATAGTAATGGCAAAACAAAAGAGAAGGCTTAGTTTTTTAAAAAATTCAAGAGGAGGAATTGGAATAATAGTTCTGCTCTTAATCATATTTCTTGGAAGCATGGCTTTGATTGACGGAATTTTTCCAAAATTAAACCGAATTACGTCACCTCTTGAAAAAGGAATTCCAGATATGTCTTCTTTTTTACCTAATAGTAAAAATTCCCTCCAGCTTAAGACGCTAAAGTTTCAATGCCCGGAACAGATAACTGTAGACCTTCTTCTTGATAGATCAGGATCTATGGGAGATAAAACTCCGACCAAGCAGACAAAAATATCTAGACTCAAGGAAGCGGTTAATACTTTGACCACAAAATTAAGCGATATGTCTATTATTGGTATTCAATCATTCAGAAGCGGTAGTATAACCAATGATGTTCCAATCTCTTACTATAAAGACGTTAAAGGAATTATCCCCTCAAAAGTAAAGGCATTAAGTGCCAGCGGACAGACTCCAACACACGATGCTCTTGCATTTTCTCGAGACAGACTTAGAGAGGCAATTCCCAGATTCCCAGGAAGACAGTTTAACTTTATTCTTGTTTCAGATGGGCAACCTGTTCCGGATAGTCAGGATCCGAGACGTTTTAATCCAAATCCTGCAGACGAAATTAAAAATTTAGGAGTAAATGTTTATACTCTTGGGATATTTACTTCGGGACAGGCAAGCGATCCAAAATTAGCAGAACTTTTAAAAAGCGTTGCTTCAAAGCCCGAAAACTACTTCGAAGCACAAACCGGAGATCAAACATCAAGATTATTAGAGGTTATTTCGGCAAGAATCTGCGACCAGGCAAGTTGACATTTTACCCCTATTAAGCTTAAAATAACCCAGATACTGCCCCTTACCTATGAGTAAACAAGAAGCACCAAGAGGATCTGAGATAAATGGGGAGAAGCCTGAAGATACAGGAAAACCTAAAGAAAAACGTCGTCGAGGAGATGGAAACATAGTAACTTATTTCCCTACGCCCTTCCCTGATCCTGCAGAGATCTTTAAGGATTACATACCAACGGACGAATTCTCCGTCGAAGATGATCTTGGCGATAGAGACTTAGTCTTGACACGCAGTAAGCCTATTTCTAATCAAGGCCTGGCTGGTTCTGTAAGAAAACAACAGGGGAAAATGCTTCGGACGTTAGAGATTGCAGTTCCCGAAGATCCTTCCGAGTTAGTAGATCATATTCTTAGTTTAAGAAAAGCGCTAAAGACAGCGCATAAAAAACTGGAAGAAAAAAATGATAATACAGACGAAAACTGGTTTGAAACAGCTCATTATATAACTGAGGAAGAGAGAATAATAATGAATTTATACTTTCGGCAATTTTTGGATTTAGACAAAATAGCTTCAATAGTTGATGAACTCCCGAATGTCATTCTTCTAAAAATACAAAGCGCTACCAGAAAAAGATTCTTAAGAGATGGAGAGCTAGCTAAGGCGGAACTTCCCGATGATAACGAAGCCCCAGAAGACTAAAAGTCTTCGGAAATTATACAACAAATTAGGATTTTTTGGGTTAAAAATGAAAAACCTAATTGCCGATATCTAAGTTAAAAACATATGGCTTAGAGTGCCCGATATTACTTAAGTCAAACTGAGATTTTACATACTTAAAAGGCATTGGCAATCTGGGAGCTTCAGGACTTCGTTGTATTGCTATATGAAAATCGGATCGCGTGTTATTAAAGACTGGAAAAGCAGCTGCGAGCTGTGTTATTTCCTCTGAGGACATACTAAGTAGTCCATGCAATTCGGCTTTTACTCCTTGAGATTCCCAAAATTGTTGCAGTTTAGAAAATTCTCTTGCTGTTAACCAAAAACCTGGGTCTTCTATAAAAGCAATCCCACCTGTTTTAAGTAGTCTATAACATTGTTTCAAAACTCTAAATGGATCACCTAAATGGATGAATGTTTTTGTAGAAATAATATAGTCAAAACTTTCTCCGCGAAATATATCTTTTAACTTGTGGGCGTCTCCAATTCTATAATCAATTGAATCGACATAGGGTTTAAGATCATCCGGAGGTGTAATAACTCTCATATCGGTTGCGGAAATTCCAAAAGCTTTTACTTCGGGAAGTTTTTGTTTAAGCTCTGCTAAGGCAAGCCCCTCTCCACAACCAATATCGAGTACCCTTACTTCTTCTGAGTCGTCAGTTTTATTACGAGCATGATCGAAAAACGTTAGCTCTTCGAAAGTGGGTAAATTAGCAATGTAATAGCTTAAGTCACGATTCCCCCTGTATCTGCCTCCTTCGGATTGAGCTTTTGGCGGATTGCCAAGGTAGAGCCTATCTTTATGCCTAACATCGCGGAATGAACGCTCTTGTATTCTTTTTACCCCAGAATATCTAAGTCTTTCCGTTGGCAAATTCATACAAGAAATTATAGCCAATTCATTAGTAAAATACAACTATAGGTTTGAATATAACTGAAATATTTTTTACTCTGGGGGGAATTTGATAATGAAGATCTAAACTACTAAAACCGTCCAGCCGTCTGGGTAGATTTTTTTGCCGATTTCTTTTGCAGCATCATAGGAAGGATATGTTCTAACATTTTTATCTTCTGATCGGACTTGAGAATCTGAATTAGATAATAAGCGACCTTCGCCCATACGAAATAATACAAAAGCTACAGTTTTTGATTTGCTTGTTGAGACTTCTCTTTCTTTAGCCATAATGCTTATGTATTTTACTAAGAAGAAGAATTCTATCAAATTTAAATAAAAATTTCAATCCTATAAGGTAATTTATGATATAATCCAGCCGTGGTTAAAACAGAATTATTAATAGAAAGACCGAAGGGAGCTACTCAACAGGCAGATATTGAACTTGGACATCTCACTTTTAGGCTTATCCATGACAACTCTTTCGCAAGAAAAGAGATGGAACGTTTAGTTGCAGGACTTGCGCCGAAAGCTTCGCCAGAACGAATAAAAGATGCTCAAAATCTACTTTCTCTCGGACAACTAAACGAAGGTCAATTACAAAATCTTCGGTTTTTGTGGAGCGAGGGAGTTAGAGACCTTGGTCGTATTCTTATGCAGCATGCAGGTTTTCAAAACATGAAACCTAGTGATGCAAAAACCTATTTTGAATCTAAAATTAAACCACGAGAAATCTCTGCCGGAGGGCTATCTAGTCAAATGAATCTCCAAAGAAATATTGATCAGCCCGCCGAGATAGAAGAGATATCTAAATCTTTAGTGCAGAAAGAAGAAGTTTTAACAGAAGAAGAATCTAGGGAAACACCTAATATAATAATTGACGAGATGGATCATGACTTATCGCCTGATCTGGATCCAATATCGCAATCTGCTAATGAATTGCATAATGCAAGAAAACGTAGAACGGGTGCTGGAGGAGTGTTAGAAGAAGAATTAAAAATGGATGCAAAAATTAGACAAGGATTGCGAGCCCAGCAAGATAAAGAAAAGCAGGGTATCTCCGCACACAAAGCCCTTTCAAACGACATTCCTAAAAGAAAGAAAACTGCAAATTCAGCAGAAGATTCTCAAGACGAAAAATTATCAACCTCAATTCCCGAAATAACAAATTCGATACGTGTAGAATTGCAAGAGAAATTGCGCCCTCTCGAAAGCGTAAAACCCGCGCTACGCTTAGCAATGCTCAGAGATATATTGTCGTCAGAAGCATGGGGCATTATTGAAGCTCTTAGAAAAATTCCAGAAAATATGCGTGAAGCTGTTGCTGTTGATGTAGTCAATAAACTTCGTCTTACTAACAGTCCTAGAGTCATTTTTCCAGCAGTAATCAAATGGAAACCAGCTTCGAAAGATAGAGATACAGAATTTACCGAATAGTATCAAATACAGACGACAATTGTAATAACCTTACGGTATGGGGAATTTTTGGCAGAATTCTTTTATTTCTTCATTAATTGCCAATAGATTTTTATTTTCTTTTACTTTTCTTCGAAATTCTTTCCAAAAATAGCTTCTGCTTTCTTTTTCTTTAGGTAATTCGTCTCCTTTTACTTCCTCTACAACATCGTTGATCCATTTTGCAATTTTTACCATTTCTTTTTCCTTCATGCCCCTGGTTGTTATTGCAGGAGTTCCAAGACGGATTCCCGATGGGTAGAAAGGCGGCATTTTATCGTACGGAACTGCATTTTTATTTACAACAATTCCTGCAACCTCCAAGCCATATGCTGCCACTGCTCCATTGATTTTTTTGTCTGAAAGGTCAATTAAAAGCAAGTGATTATCTGTTCCTCCGCTTACCAAATTGAATTTGTATTTTAAAAGTTCTTTCGAAAGAGCATTTGCGTTATTTACTACTTGTTTTGAATATTTTTTAAAATCCTGCTGTTCTGCTTCCAAAAGTGCAACAGCAATTGCCGCAGTTTGGTTATCGTGCGGCCCGCCCTGCAATCCTGGAAAAACTGCCTTATCAATCTTTTCTGCGAGTTCCGGATCTTTTTTTAGTCCTTTACTTGTTACCATTAGCATTGCTCCTCGAGGACCTCTTAGGGTTTTATGGGTCGTTGTCATTACAATATCGGCATATGCAACAGGAGACGGATGAACTTCCCCAACAATAAGTCCCGAGATATGAGAAATATCTGCAAGTAAATACGCACCAATACTATCTGCAATTTCTCCAAATCTTTTAAAATCTACAATTCTGGGATATGCAGTTGCTCCGCAGACAATAATTTTTGGTTTCTCTGCAAAAGCCAATCGTTCAATTTCGTCATAATCCAATAGTCCTTTCTCGTTTAATTCATAAGGAACAATGTTAAAGTATTTCCCCGAAAAAGAAACCGGAGATCCGTGAGTTAAATGCCCTCCAAAAGAAAGAGAAAGTCCCATAATTTTGTCTTTGAGAGGATCTAAAAGTGCTAGATAAACTGCAGTATTTGCAGGTGATCCAGAATAAGGTTGCACATTTACATGAGGTACTCCGAATAATTTTTTTGCCCGTTCTTGCGCTAAAGTCTCGACAGAGTCTATTATTCTGTTTCCCTGATAATATCTTTTTCTGGGATAACCTTCGGAGTATTTGTTTGTTAAAACACTTCCCAGCGCTTCAATTACAGCTTTTGATGTATAATTTTCCGAAGGAATCATTTCTAATACATCGCTCTGTCTTTTTTCTTCCTGTTTTATTAAATCGTAAATTTGTGGATCAACCGATTTTAAATTCTTCATATTATCAACTTGTATTAAGAATAAAGCGATGAACAAATTTTTTTGCAGGACGACAAGCGAATTGCGTGTCCAAGAAAAAATTTAGTTCCGAGCGATTCACTCTTCTCTTTCTAAATTTATAAATTTATATTTTATTCCGTTTTCTTCTCTAGATTCTTCGCTGATAACTTTTTTAAAATCCGTGTATGGAGGAAAAAAAGTATCAGCATCATAATCGCCTTCGACCTTAGTTAAGTATATTCTATCTACAACGCCCATATCAATTGCCTGTTGAAAAATCTGTGCTCCGCCAATTATAAAAATCTCGCTCTGTTCATTTTCCTTTGCCTCGAAAAGTGCTTCTTCAAGAGATGTATTTATACTTACTCCTTCTGCTCTAAAATCGGGATTGCGGGTTATAACCATATTTATTCTGTTGGGCAAAGGCTTACCTGTATAACTTATTATTGACTCAAAGGTTTTGCGCCCCATTATAATGGTGTGCTGACTGGTAAGTCTCCTAAATCTTTTTAAGTCCTCCGGTATATGCCAGGGCAACTTATTATTCTTCCCGATCCCCCGCTTGTCATCTATGGCAACAATAATACTAATTTTGGGATTTGTCATTGCAATTATGCTCTTAAACCAGTATATTATATAACTTATAACTTAAGAAGTGACAATGTCAAAAGAAGCTGTAATAGTCCCATATAAACCAGGCCGAAACCCCGACACTACTCCCGTTGAGGAGGTTTTTGCACATCCAGAGGAAGGAGCAAACTGCGAGCTTTTAGTTCAGGCAATCGTTTCTGCAAGAGGTTTTGAACTCCCTCCGCTTAGATCTTCCGATATATATGAAGACACTGAGTATACTAGTCCTGTTGAAGACATATCAGAAGCCAAAACCGGAGATATGATAGGTCTTTGTCCAGAAGACAAATTAGATCTTAGGGGAATTCATATTGGAATGATTTGGATTGATGGCGAAAATATAAATATAGTCCATAACGCAAGACATGAAGGATCTGCTAAAATTCAGACAATCGATGAAGCTATGCAATATCCCGGACACGCAAAAGCTAGATGGATTAAAAGACCAATCAAAGAAAATCGAGCTCTTTTAAGAACAGAGAAGTTAAGAGAATTAGGATTTGGTTATTTAGCAAGAGCTGAAGATTCTGATTAAAATCCTCCTACAACAGTTACTTCACCTTTAATCGACGGGTATGGATCGTACTCTTCAAGAGTAAAATCTTCAAATTTTATTTTATCTATGTCTTTTAATTTAGGGTTTATTTTCATTTTAGGAAGTGGCCTTGGCTTTCTTTTTAACTGTTCTTTTACCTGATCGAAATGATTGCTGTATATGTGCGCATCGCCAAAAGTATGAATAAATTCTCCCGGAGGATAACCTGTTAAGTGAGCAAAAATCATTGTAAACAAAGCATAACTTGCAATATTAAAAGGAACACCCAAAAAAAGATCAGCGCTTCTTTGATAAAGCTGGCACGATAGTCTTCCGTTTATTACGTTGAACTGAAAAAGCGTATGACAAGGAGGAAGCGCAACCGATTTTCCTTTCCCTGCCATTTCGTAAACAAATTCCGGATTCCAGGCAGAAATTACAATGTGTCGCCTCTCCGGTGTTTTTTTTATTTTTTCAATTGCCCATTTAACCTGATCTATTTTTCGCCCGTCCGATGCAGGCCATCTTCTCCACTGAACCCCATAAACCGGCCCAAGCTCTCCAAATTTTTCCGCAAATTTTTTATCGCTTTTTATTTTTTCTATATATTCTTCCTTAGTCAATTTTCCGATTGATGATTCCTTATATCTTTTGTATCCCCATTCGTCCCAAATATGAACACCGTTGTCTACTAAATATTTAATATTCGAATCGCCTCTTAAAAACCAAATTAATTCGTGCAAAATCCCCCGCAAAAATACTTTTTTAGTAGTTAAAAGAGGGAAACCTTGCGATAAATCAAATCTAATCTGCCTTCCAAAAACACTCCTTATTGTAACTCCGGGGTTATTAAATACTGATTTCCTGAATCCATTATCCATCACATCTTGGAGAAGATTTAAATATTGATACTCAGGATGTTTTTTCATAAATTTCTAATATCTAATTTCTAAACTCTAAACAAATTATAAACTCTAAATTTCAAATAACAAAACCTTTTGATTTTCTATACTATTCTTTTGAATTTTGATCATTGTGATTTTGATATTGTTTAGGATTTAGGATTTCGAATTTAGGATTTACACTTGGCGTTCTTTGCGCTTTGTCGTTACTCGCCCGCCCTGCCATTGTCCGCGGTATTTTTCTCCAATCCCTTTTATCTCGTGGAATATTACATGGACAAACCTTGCTCCCATTTCTATTTCTACAGTTACAGGCCCTTCATTTTTAAGTCCGAAAGTAAGTTCGCCTTGGTATCCTGGCTGGATTGGACCTGTTCTTATAAATAATCCAGATCTAAAAGTTGTAGTTCTTGGCAAAATAACTGCCGAAAGATTAAGCGGAAGATTTATTTTTTCGATTGTTTTAACCAAATAAAAATCTCCGGGTTTTATTTTTACTGAAGTCCTTTTGCCACGCGGAGCCTTGGCGGAGTGAGGTTTTTTCTGTTCAAACTTAGCAATCGATTTTACATCCGGTGTTTTTCTGTGTTCTTCTCCTAGAAATGCACTGCCTGAAATTTTATAAACTTCTCCCAATCGTAAATCAAATCCAGCTCCTTCGGGATTCTCAAGCTCTCTTTTAGACAAACCCTCTACTAATTTTTTTGATTTTACAAGTTTTAATAACTCCTTCGGCCCAAGAATCATAATATTTTTAATTCTTAAATCTTAAATTGTAAATCGTAAATATGTCTGCTGTAACTTCTCCAACCGATCTATTTCCATCTATAACTGTAATTTCATTTGGGAATTTTTTAGAAAGCCAATCGTATCCTGCTTTTATATTTTTAAGTTTTTCCACTGTTTCATAAAATTCTTGTTTCTTTTCCATTTTTGAAATTCGCGAAATCGCAACGTTTTCGGAGATATCAATATAAAAAGTTATATCCGGAATAATAAACTGATGATACATAGAAAGAATGCTCTCCGAAACCAAAAGTACCTCTGTATTCTTTAGCTTACTAAACTCACTTTTTTTGTCTAAAATTCCGTAGGCAACAGAAGACCAAAAGCACCTGTCGGAAATTACAATTTTTCCACTTTTAAGACTTGGTTCTATTAATTCTTGCTGATGAATTTCCCTGTCTGCAGCAAATAAATATTGCAGAGATACGGGTGGAAATTTTACTTTGCCTTTTATAAAATCGTGGATTAGATTTCCTATTGTTGGGTTTTCTGTAGGTTCTTTTGTTAAAATTACATCTTTACCCTGTCTGCCGGCAGGCAGGTCTTTCTCTTCTAAATATTTTTTTAAAATTCCCGCTTGGGTTGTTTTTCCGACTCCGTCAATTCCTTCAAACGCAATATAAATTCCTTTATAGGGATTTCTTCTAAAATCTATGTCGAAAGAGACATGATATTTCATAATTTCTCTTCGTTAATTTTCGACTCATCCGGTCCTTTTTGTCCAGCATATTTTGCATTTTTCTTTTTGTAATAAGGAACTTCTGCAGGGGTAGATAATTGTTCAAAAGATACCGAACAGATTCTCATTCCGGGATAAAGAGCAACAGGCATTTTACCCATATTTGCAAGTTCTAAGGTTATATTTCCTCTAAATCCACATTCTATATGAGCAGCCGTTGAATGAATAACAACTCCAAGTCTTCCAATACTAGAACGACCTTCGAGCCTTCCGGTTAAATCGTCCGGCACTTCTATGTATTCTATTGTTGCTCCTAAAACAAAATCTCCAGGCTGAATAATAAAAGGCTGTCCGGATTTTACTTTAAATTCTTTGGTAATTTCTTCTCTTACTTCTTTTTTAAAAGGGTCAACATATGCATAGCGACTGTGTTCGAAAACCCTAAAAGTGTTTCCAAGCTTAAGATCTATAGAGCAAGCTCCAAGTTGAGTTTTAAAATCCGGAGCAGGTTTTATTACAATTTTTTTTGACGCAATTGCTTTTTTAATATCCCTATCGGACAAAATCATAGTCAAAGTTTAACATCAAAAAATAGAATTTGGAAGTACTATTTTATTCTCTAAGCTATTGACAAAAGTCAACTTTTTCTCTACCTTTAGAATATAAGGCTTATATATGGATGAGAATATAAAAAATAATCCGCCGGAAGCTCCTGCCCCAGAACCTGTTTCCTACTCAAGAAACAATAATTCTTCATCTAAATTTTTTGACAAATTCTTTTCTATGTTCTCTAAAAAAACTACAGCCGCTCTTGTTGTTGTAGTTCTTGTAATAGGAGTTGGAGCAGCAACTATTGCAGTTCAAAATTCAACTGACACTAGGCAAAGAGCAGATGGCCTTCGGGCAATAAATCCTCCCTGCACTATTCCCACAGCGCTTAATGTAGGAGCTGGAGGATATGGAGATCTAACTGGAGACGGAAAAGTGTCCTCATCTGATTCAGACTGGATTTTACAAAAGGATGCAGGAACAAGAACACTCACTCCTGCACAAATAGAAGTAGCAGATGTAAACGGCACGCGTACTACTCTCTCTTCTGCAGCAGATGTAAATTCTATAGATTCTGCGCTTATTTTACAATTTATTAGCGGTTCAATAAGCACTTTTCCTGTTTGCTCCAGCCCAGCTGCAACCGCTGCTCCAACTCCAACCGGTGGTCCAACCAGATTTTATCTTTTAAGCGAAGGTCCTCCTACACCAGCTTTAAGCCCGGCGTTTGACTCGGGATGGGAAATTACTTCTATTGCAACACGTCTTCGCACAACTACCGTAAAGCAAAGAACATTTATGATAACTGTGCCATACAATGATAATGTTCATGACGAACAAGACATACTTTTCCGTCAATACATCTCCGATCCTATACAAGCGGTTAATATTGTAAACCCCACGGTAAAGTTTGTTATTCGGGCAAGCCAGTCGTATGGCGGAAATAGACTAAAACTTGCTCTGCATGTTCGCGTTGTAGATTCCTCAGGCGCGCTACGCGGCACAATCATTTCTCCTATTGTTCACGGAACAACCGAACTGGGAGCATTAGCAAGCAAACGAATTAGCTACGCTACGACAGCAAATATAAGTGCCCAAACCGGTGATCGCATAGTCATTGAAATTGGATATTGGAGCGATCCTCCTAATACTGCTTCTCATACCGGAAGTATAAGTATTGGAGATAACCATCAAACCGATCTGCCAGATAGCGAAGGGCAAACATCTCCTATGAATCCGTGGGTGGAACTATCATCCAAAATTAATTTCGTTCCCCCGGCAACTCCAACACCTACTACTCCCCCAGGAGTTACTACTACGCCAACCTTAACTCCAACAATAACTCCGACTCCTACTCCAGCTGTAACTACAACTCCAACGCCAACAATTCCTGCAGGCAATACGGTGTTTGCGTTAACAGTTGGACTGGACGGATTAGGAACAACAGGAGACAATAACACTCCAAATAATAGCAGCGGCTCAAATAAAAATCCAAACCATCCGGCAAGAAATGTAAAAATTGAGGTTTTCGATGGCAACAACATGCCAATAGCAAATAAATCCGGTACGCTTATATACCAAACAGGAAGCGGTAAATTTACGGGAACTATTGATATGGGAAATCTTGCAAGCGCAAGTTATATTGTAAAAATAAAATCAGACGGCTTCCTTAGACGAGTTATTCCCGGAATTCAAAATGTAACACTGGGTCAAACATTTAATGTACCGACTGTAAATCTTGTAAATGGAGATATAAATGGGGACAATGCAATTAACATTCTCGATTACAACATACTGATTAGCTGCTCTACTTTCTCAACCGACAATCACGGAGCATGTAATGCAAATCCTCAATATGCAATACTTTCTGATCTTGAAGATAACGGAGCAGTTAATCAGTTTGATTATAATTTATTCTTACGGGAGCTCTCTGTTCAAAACGGAGAATAACTTACCTATGTCAAAACGCACACTTATATTAATAGTAGTACTAATGGGAATAACTGCACTCCTATTGGCAATTGCATTAACACCTAAAGAGACACCAGCTCCTGTAAAGGAGGGTCCAACTCCTATTATTTCC
>JANWJT010000018.1 GCA_025451755.1 Candidatus Microgenomates bacterium | reverse complement strand
CCATTTTATCCCGCGTTTTCCAATGACACAAATTTGGTTAACACCTATGCAAATGGAGGACTGCAGAATTATGTTGGACTTAATTATCGTGCTCTTGATTTTAATAATCTCAAAGAGCTAAGTCCTTTGTTTTTTGCGGGATTATTTGTAGTACTCTTAAATATAAAATATTTCATAAAAAAATTTAAGAGCAAAGATATTATTCTATTCACTCTGATCTTATTGATCGAGTACGTTTTTATTCAATATTACCTAGGAAGATACCTGCTGGGTCTTTATCCTTTATTAATTCTAGTAGCATCAGGCGGCTTAGCGTTTGGAATAAAAAAAAGTAAAATATTTAAATATTTAACTGTAGGTTTATCGGTTATTTTAGCAACTTATTACCTATTAAATGCGATTCTTAATGTTCCTTATGGCCTTGGATGGGCTGATCAAAATAAATACTTAACTAGAGTTCTGTCTCGGGACAACTCATCATACTATGATTTTAATCACTTATTTAAAAGACATATAAATAAGACTGACTACGTTGCAGTGCATAATTTAACTGGGTTTCTATATGCAGATTTTTCATATGCGGACACCAACTATATTTTCTTAAAACAAGAACGATCGCTTAGTGAGCTAAGATTAAGAGGATTTACAAAATTTATTATAAAAGGTGGAGATATCAATTGGTTCTGTAACGAGTTTAAAATTAAGGAGTGTGATCCCAAAAATTATTTACTACTTGCCGTATATCCGGACAAACCTATATATCTTTATCTAATTAAATAACTTAGACTATCAGCATGCTAGAGCCTTACAAATTGGTCGCTGTAAACACTATATTCTGCTTTATTCTTCTTGCCGGAGTATTAATTTACAGATTTGTATACCCAAAAAAGAAAATAAATTTATTAATGCTTTTAATACTGATTTCCCTCCTTCCTTTATTAAGCATGTTAAGAGCTGGAACATATCAAAGCGGAGATTTATCCTTACATGCTGTTAGGACTATGTCATTTTTTAAAATTTTATTTCACGAACACATAATTCCCCGGTGGGCACCCGAATTTTATGCCGGGTATGGTGATCCTTATTTTATGTTTTCTTATTTTTTACCTTATTTTATAGGCTCTTTATTTCATCTTGTCGGTTTTTCATTCCTAGCAAGTCTTAAGCTTTTAATGGCTGTGTCTTATATCTTATCGGGTATTTTCATGTATTTCTTTATTAAAGATGAGCTCGGTGAGAAAGCAGGGTTTACAGCTGCAATTTTTTACCTTTTTTCCCCTTTCCATCTAGTAAACATGCATTTTCAAGTAACTATAGCCCAAACTCTTTCGTATCTTTTTTTACCCCTATGCCTATACTTAACTAAAAAGATTATCTCTTCCCCCAGATCAAGCTTACTAATTATCTTATCAATAGTAGAAGCGTTATTTATTATGTCACATCAAGTTATTTCAATGATATTTCTTCCCATCATGATATCGTATGCGCTATTTTTGTTTAGATCCAATATAAAAGTTCCGGCTATTAATTTAGCAAAATATTCTGTTTCGATACTAATTGGCCTTATGCTCTCAAGTTTTTATTGGCTGCCCATTGTTTCGGAGTCACAATTCACCGCCCAAGCTTTAAATAAACAATTTATAATATTTCCCTCAATAGTTGATCTTTTATATTCCCCATGGCGAAGTGGATTTCTTTTTCAGGGACATATGGGAGAACTATCATATGTCATCGGCTACACTCAGATATTTGTAGTTATTTTCAGTCTCTTTCTATTTTTTAGAAAATCTTATGACAAAAGAACAAGAAAAATGTTTCTATTCTTTACTTGTGTGTTAGCTATTTTACTATTCTTTATATTATCCCTGTCAAAACCATTATGGTACTCATTGCCTTTTCTTAAATTTTTTCAGTTTTCAGCTCGACTGTTGGTTCCCTTATCTTTATGCATATCAGTTCTTTCTGCAATAGTAGTAAGAGTTGTGAAAATTAAAGCGTTTTTTATCATACTCTGCTCCATTACTGTTCTTTACACAATTCTAAATTGGGGAAATAGAACAACAATTCCAAGCATTAATGATGCTACATTGATAAAAGAGAACAAAACATGGCCTCCATTAGGACCTTCGGTAGGCCTTGAACCTTCTTCGCCAATTTGGTCAAATTTAAATAAAAATATATCTATGAAGAAACGAACAGCCGATATAGAAATTCTCTATGGAAATGCAGAAATAAAACTACTATCAAGGACTTCGACTAGCCATATGTATGTTGCTGATGTGAAATCAGAATATGCAAGGATAAAAGAAAATACTTTCTATTTCCCTGAGTGGATACTTAAAATTGATGGAAATCAAAAAAATATTGAATATAAATCTCAAGACCACATGGGGATTATTACATTCGAGCTGAAAAAGGGGACACACAAAATAGAAGTATCTTTCGTTGACAGCAAGATAACAAAATTTTCTAATTTTTTAAGCTTAACAACTGCTGCTTTACTTGTTATTTATTTCATTAAAACACATCTTACTTACTTCCGACAATTCCTATATTTCCTGCGTTTAAGCTAATTGGAAGCAAGCCTATTTTCGTAAAATTTAATAACTTAATTAAATTTTCTTTAAATAAGCTGGGCATCGGGAAAAGCTTGAACCAGTAATTTAAAGGATAAGTATTTTTAATGTTAAATATTTTCAAATCTGTCAATCCATTCTTGTAAAATAATTTTTTTAAACTTTTAGGGTTGAACAAGAATATGTGCTCTATATCAAAAATTGGAGAATTCTCGCCGAATAACTTAACAGAAAATGCATTTGTGTTGTGAACAATAAAAAATATTTTACCTTTTTTTTTTAACATTCCATACGCGCTCTTAAGAAAAATGTTTGGGTCCACAACATGATCAAGAGTATGAAAACAACAAATAATGTCGAAACTTTCTTTTGGAAATAGCCTTTCATGAAAATTACTAACTTTAATTACTTTTTTTATATCTGCTCTAGCGTTCCTCAGGGAAGCTTTTCCGGGCTCTACTCCCTGCACATGCCCTATCCCCATATCTTTTGCCTTCTCGAGAAAAAATCCATTCCCACAGCCAATATCCAACAGTTTAATTTCTTGTTTTCTTTTTCCTGCTAATACGCTTTCAAGATAATGACTATAGGTTTTTTTTAAAAACTCCGATTCAATATTATAATCAAATGTGCTTCTTGCGTAAAGTTTGGAAATTTTTTTAAATGGTAATATTGGGTTTGAAAAAATCAATCCGCAATTATTACATCTCACCAAACGATAATGTATTTTGTCAGGCAGTCTTCTTGCTGAAAAAATATAGGGGTTTATTTTATTTAAGTTAAAATTTTTTCTATAAAGTTCTTTTATTTTTTGCTCTTTACCACACAGAGCGCATTGTATTGGATTCATAGCAATTATATAATAGCTTACAAGAGAGTTTACTATATGAATAAAAAAAATGAAAGAAGAGTTTTTATAACCGGCGCAAGTGGATTCATAGGGGCAAATTTAACAAGAGCTCTTTTGAAAAACAATTACTCTATTCATGTTTTAAACCGAGACAATGATCTTCCATGGAGACTAAAAGCTATTTCGCATTCTATCACGATCCACAAGGAAGATATTACCAAATTAAGACCATTGCGGAGTCTATTATTGAGAATAAAACCGGATTATATTATTCATCTTGCAACTTTTGGCGCATATTATTATCAAACTGATTTTAAAAAAATTATTGAAGTAAATATCGAAGGAACAAGAAATCTTCTTGAGGCATCTAGGAATATTTCATATAAGTGTTTTATAAATACTGGAAGTTCTTCAGAATATGGATATAAAAGTTTGCCAATGACAGAAACAGATTCATGTAATCCAGCAAGTTATTATGCGGCTACAAAACTCGCAACAACATACATCTGTAAAATATTTGCTCAGCTTAATAAAAAACCTATTGTTACGCTCCGGCCATTTTCTGTGTATGGACCTTATGAAGAGCCAACCCGCTTCATCCCAAGCATCATGATATCTCTTCTGTTGAAAAACCCCATAAAACTCACGCCTGGAAATCAAAGAAGAGATTTTATCTACATTGATGACGTATGTAACGCATACCTCCGAACACTCCGTCTGGGATCAAAAATACGGGGAGAGATATTTAACATCGGGGCCGGGAACGAGCATACAAATGACGAGATAGTAAGCAAATTATTTAAAGTAACAAACGAAAAAACAGTAATTAAAAAAGGAGAATATCCTAAAAGAACTTGGGATACATCTCATTGGTTAGCTGACATTTCACATGCAAAAAAAGCACTTGGGTGGGAACCGACCCATACTATTGACAAAGGATTAAAAAGCACTTATTCTTGGTTTAAAAAAAACATTGAATTCTACAAATTATAAAGCTGTGTATAAATTTTCTACTAAAAAGTTAACAAGCGAACAAAAAAAACTCAGGAAGAGAATACTGGAACTATCTTTCGATTCTAATCTTTCCCACCTGGGATCATGTCTGAGTGCCGTAGATCTTATAAATGCTGTTTATAAAATAAAAAGGAGCGATGAGAAATTTATTCTTTCAAATGGACATGCTGGTATTGCATGGTATGCAGTTTTGGAAAAATACGGATATTTTCATGACACACGTACGATAAGAAAACTTAATATCCATCCCGATAGAAACATAGCTCACGACATTCATGTGTCCACCGGAAGCCTTGGGCAAGGCCTACCAATCGCACTTGGGATAGCCCTTGCAGATAGAAAAAGGAATGTTTACTGCATGCTTTCCGATGGAGAATGTACCGAAGGAAGTATTTGGGAAGCATTACGTATTGGATGGGAAAAAAAAGTTTACAATCTAAAAATTATCATTAATGCAAACGGTTGGTCAGCTTATAATACCGTAGATCTGCCCTATTTAGTCAAAAGAATTAAAGCATTTGGATATAAAATAAAAAAAGTTGATGGCCATAACAGTAAAGCAATAATAAAAGCATTTAAAAAAGAGAATAATAGCAACTTAAGTGTTTTGTTTGCCTATACATCAGTTGAACAATTTTCATTTTTAATAGGACAGGACGCTCATTATTATGTTTTAAAAGAGAAGGATTTTGAGAAAGCGAGAGGATCTTTAATATGAAAAAACAGCAAACAGTCCTAATGAGAGCTTATTTTGCAGATTGCATACATAAAAAAATGCAGAAAAATAAAAATATTTATGTGATCGTAAATGACTTGGGATATAAAATGTGGGATAGAGTAAGGAAAGATTTTCCAGATCGATTTATTAATGTTGGTGCAGCTGAACAAGCACTTATTGGCATTGGAGTGGGACTTGCTTTAAGCAAAAAGATTCCTATTGTTTATTCCATAACGACCTTTTTGCTTTACCGACCTTTTGAGACAATACGAAATTACCTCAATTACGAAGAGATACCCGTAAAGCTAATAGGCTCTGGGAGAAATAAAGACTACATTCACGATGGTATTTCTCATTGGGCGGAAGAAGATAAAGAAATAATGACTGTATTTAAAAATATTAAGTCATATTGGCCCGAAAACACAAAAGAAATTCCCAAATTAGTCAATAAAATGCTTAAAAACGATAAGCCATATTACATCAATTTAAAAAGATGAAAAAAAATAACAAGAAAAAAATCTCTGCTATCATCGCTTGCTATAAAGATGCCCAAGCGATACCAATCATGTATAAAAGGTTGACAAAAACCTTAAAGGAAATAGATATAAACTACGAAATAATTTTTGTAAATGATGGGAGTCCGGATAATTCCGAAAATATCATTAAGGAGATAGTTAAAAAAGACCATAAAGTTATAGGAGTTAACCATTCGAGAAACTTTAGTTCTCAAATGGCTTTTACAAGCGGCATGGATATTGCAACAGGAGATGCGATTGTTTTTTTGGATGGTGACTTACAGGATCCCCCAGAGATAATAACAAAATTTTATAAAAAATGGATTAGTGGTTATGACGTTGTATACGGAGTAAGGATAAAAAGAGAAGCACCAATGCTAACGGCATTTGCTTATAAACTATTTTATAGGGTTTTTCACAAAATGTCTTATTTACAAATTCCCCTTGACGCAGGAGATTTTTCTCTCATAGATAAAAAGGTATTTAATATCTTAAAACAATTTCCCGAACGAGACAGATTTTTACGAGGCTTAAGGGCTTGGGTTGGTTTTAAACAAACAGGAATTCCTTATGTAAGACCTGAAAGGATGTTTGGAAAAACTACAAATAATTTTCTTAAGAATTTTCAGTGGGCTACAAAGGGAATTCTTTCCTTTTCCTATGTTCCGCTTCAATTAATGACACTTCTATCTGTGCTTGTATTCTTTTTAGCATTACTCGGAATAGTAATGCAAATTATACTTCGCTTTCTAGTTCCAAATACTCCAGCCGGAATTACAACTGTTCTTATTGTTGTATTGTTTATTGGCTCAATTCAGCTTTTGGGTATTAGCGTTTTGGGAGAATATATAGGAAAAATTTTTGAAGAAGTTAAGCAGCGGCCTAAATACGTGGTAAAGAGTATATATAAAAATCCAAAAAATTAATCGCCTAAAGGCTTCTGAGCATAAAGTATGATATTGTTATGTTTAAAGCTCTCCCTAAATACATATCTCGCCGCATAAGTTTTTAACTTATATAAGTTGTTAAATGCAAAAAGTTTTTTTTCTTTTAAAACCTTAAATCCTACTATGATTAACTCCGCCTTTATTAAATTCGACGTGTATACGCGAACATGTGCATTCGGATTTTGACCTAGGGCAACCATTTTCTCTAATCCTTCATTTAATGGCACAGAAACAATGAGAAACTTTCCAGGCTTAACAAGCCTAAATAATTCTCGCAACGAATCTAGTATCTTGCTCGGTACAATATGTTCTAAAACCTCCAATGCAATAACGTAATCGAAATGGCTGTTGGGAAAATTCATCTTTGATATATTACCCATTCTAAACCTCCCCATTGGTAAATCTTCGTTCGCTTGCCTTATTGACTTAGGAGAAATTTCTATACCTTCCCACTGAAATTTTACTGGATCTTGAGTTTTAAAATATTTTCTCTCCAAACTTGCTGACCCAAATCCAACATTTAATACTACGATGTCCTCTCCTTTTATCAAGTCTATTACAGAATTTATCCTATCCTCTTCCATAGGATTCTTTGTATTTGTTTGCCTTGAATCAATATTCAAATAATCCCAAAAACTTGGAGAATTAAGATCTTTTATCTCAGGGTACTGTTTTACGTAACTTTTTTCTAATTCTTCATATTTCAGCTTTGATGCAAGATTGTCTCTAAACTTCTCTACTGTGAAAGGGTTGTGAAACTTTTTCATAAAATTTTCTTTTTCTGGCTTTTCATAAAGTTCCTAAAGAATTTCTGATACACGAAAATGTTTATGAAATTCTTATATACGATATAAATTATTTAAATAATAATTAGTGAAAAATAAAATTACTTTAAACTATTTTAGCAACAATTATACAGTGGGTAAAAAAATCCAATGGACCAAAATAAAATTTTGTTAATTTAAACCCCGACTTTCTTAATATCACATTTGTTTGCTTTTTTGATTGAACAAGAGATATTTCTTCCGGATGAAGACGGATGTTTCTTCTTAGAATATCATTTAAAATAAAATGGGTAGAGTTTAAAAAGAATACTGAAATTCCAAATCTTGGAGGCCAAAAAAGAACAATCTTACCGTCTTTTTTTAAAACTCTTTTTAATTCTTTAAGTATTTCTATATTTTCTTCATTTGTAAAATGTTCCATAACACCCATGTTATAAACTCCATTGAAGACCGAGGATTTTACTGGAATATGAAAAATATCTGCGTGAATAAGCTTGGCTTTATCTCCGTTATTTAACTTATATAACTTTAAAGCTTCTTTCGAAATATCAAGTGCGGTTATATCATATTTTTGAATTATATCTTCGTCAACTTGTCCCGTTCCACTACCTGCATGCAAAAGTTTTGATCCTTTTTTAAATTCCTCCTCAATAATTTTATTTAATGCTTTTTTAATAATAAATTTTCTATAAAAACTTGCAGTACTTTTATAAAATGCTTGAGTTCTTGTCTTTTTCTTTGCCCAGTAATTATTCCACTTTTTTTCTTCTCCTGTTACAACTTTTTTATTCATAGTGATGATAAATTATACACAAATTAGATAGAACTGTCGCATTAAATCAGTCAATTTCCCAAAGTTTTAAATAAGTCGTAGCTACCTTGTCCCACGTCTGATTTTTTACCCAATCGAACCCATTATTAATCATATTTTCTCTTTTTTGAATATCTTTTAAAAGATATTCAAAACTTAATGATAGTTGTTTATAGCCTGCAGAGATAGATATAAACTTTTCAAAAGGTGCCATTTCTAAATAATCTTTTTTTATTAAATTATTGTAGTGTGCAAAAATAAATTTTTTAAACGAGAGAGCTTCTAGTATTCCAAGATATCTAGATGTAAACACAAAATCGCAATCTTGCAAGTATTTATCAATATTTTCTACAAATCCTTTAAATTTTGCATTAATTTTATTATTCTTAGTAAATATTTCTGCTTTTTTTCTTGAGCTACCATCCCCTAGCACAACTAGACTGAATTTATATCCTTTTTCTGTTAGTATTTTTAGAGATTTCAAATATTCCATTATTCCAGTCTCTTCTTCGAGTCTTCCCAGAAATAAAAATTTTATCTTATTTCTGTTAATACTTAATACTCGATACTTAATACTCGATACTTCTACGGCACCACAGGTGACGTAATCCGGTTTTGTCCCGTACCATTTTTTTAGAAAATCCCCAACGCATATATTCCCTTTTGAAAGTTTTTCTGCAATCTTATGCATTAATTTTGGTTTAAATCCGGGAATTTTGTTTCCTTCGTATCCATGGAATGTTGTAAATATTTTTTTCGAAGGATATAAAAATCTAAATGGAAAGTACCAAAAAAATACATCATGCGCATGAACTATGTCTGATTTTTTAATTAACTCTCTGTATTTAAATAGATTTTTCCAAATTCTAAACTTTTTAAAAAAGTTATCATTACCAACATCAATTCTTAAGATTTTAATGCCATTAATTTCATCGGTATGCAAAAGATCTCTTTCGAATTTTTCTGTTAAAACAGTTACAAAATGTCCTTTTTTTATTAGATGTTTTGAAACTTCCAAAACATGTTTTTCTACCCCTCCAATATGAGGATAAAATAAACGGGAAAAGAAAAGAATGGTCATATTTAAGTGGTAGTGGGCGCATCAGGATTCGAACCTGAGACTTTTGCAATGTGAATGCAACGCTCTAACCAGCTGAGCTATGCGCCCCACAACATGTTATCACAAAGTATTATCGTTGACAAAAGAAGCTAAATCAAGGACAATTAAAGAATGATGTTCATTCTGCGTAAAATTTATACTTTCTTAGTAGATATTGTCGAGACCCTTCTTTTGGCCGCAGCTGCTTTTCTTGTAATTTATGTTTTTTTGTTTCGCCCTTTCCAGGTTAATGGTGCTTCAATGTACCCAAATTTTACCGACAGAGAATATATACTCACAAACATAATTTCTCTGAATTTTGAAAAACCAAAAAAAGGAGAAGTTATAGTTTTTAAATCTCCTCAAGATGAAGAGAAAGATTTTATAAAAAGAGTCATTGCTGTTCCGGGAGACAAAATTTACATAAAAGACGGATCAGTTTTTTTAAACGGGCACATGCTTGATGAGAGTAAATATCTTAAATCCGATGTTAGAACTTACGGTGGTTCATTCTTAAAAGAAGGAAAAGAAGTAGAAGTTCCTCTGGAAAATTATTTTGTTATGGGAGACAACAGATCATATAGTTCAGATTCAAGAGAATGGTCGTTTGTTCCGCTAAAATCTGTTATTGGGAAATCTTTTTTTGTGTATTGGCCGCTAGGAGAGATGAGGGTCGTTAAGACTCCTTAGGTTTTTCCCCCATTAATGTTTCGTAAATTTCTTTTACTTTTGGGGTTGTTTCGTCAATGTCTCCCCTAATTGCAATAACAATTCTGGCAAGACTTCTTGACTGGTACATTGTTACCTTAGCAAATCCGTGTTTTTTTTCAAGTCCTTTTTCCATTTCATCCATTTCGGGCACCCAAAGTCTGTCGCTTGCTGTACGAGGTTCTTTTTTTTCAACTTCAGATTTTGCTCTTCTTGCCATATCTTCCGTTTGTCTAACCGTGCTATTTTCCCGCAATATCTTTTTAAATAGCTCTATCATTAATTTCTGATCGCCTACAGAAATAAGCGGCCTAACATGTCCTTCTGTAATAACACCCGCAACCAAAGCGTCCTTTATTGCATCTGGGAGAGTTAGAAGTCTTATTGTGTTTGATACAGCAGGTGCGCTTTTTCCAACTCTTTTTGCAACTTCGTTTGTTCCAAGATTAAATTCATCTATCAATCTTTTGTATGCAAGTGCTTTTTCTATAGGGTTTAAGTCCTCCCTTTGCACATTTTCGACAATAGACATTTCAAGCATTCCCTGAGGCGTTGCTTCTTTTATAACTACAGGGACTTTAGGAAATCCTAAAATTTTTGCCGCTCTCCATCTTCTTTCTCCTGCGATTATCTGATATCCTGCCGGAGTTTTTGCAATAACCAAAGGCTCCAGTATCCCCTGTTCTCTTATTGATTCTACTAATTCATTTAAGGATTCTGGTGCAATAACACCACGTGGCTGGAGAGGGTTTGTCTGAAGTAAAGTTATATCAAGTTCGAAAATTCTTTCCTGCGTTTGGTCATCCATAAATTATTTAATTTAACTTAATAATTTCAACGATTTTCTTACCTCTGGACTTCTTAAAAGACACTGTTCCGCCATCAACTGCAAACAGCGTAAAATCCTTTCCCATTTCTACTCCGTTTCCGGGAAAAAATTTTGTACCTTTTTGCCTAACAATAATATTGCCTGGGGAAACTTTTTGACCGGCATATAGTTTAATGCCCAAACGCTTTGCGACTGAGTCCCTATTTCCTCTTACTGCTCCCTGTGCTTTTGTATGTGCCATATCTTAAATAGTGTGAAAACTAGAATTATTCTATTGCCAGTTTTCACATAAGTCAAGTAGTAATTCTTTAAACAGAGGGCTTTGATGCCTTCTTACTTGCTTTGACTTCAGTTTTACCACTATCGATACTTTTAATTTCAAGTCTGGTTAGATACGCTCTAAAACCTGTCATTCTTCTGTGCCTTGCTTTTGCCTTAAACTTTGCAACTTTTATCTTTTCTCCCTTTATATTGTCTATTACCTTTGCTTTAATTTTAACATCGGGAAGATTTGGTTTTCCAATTTTAACCTTCTCATCATTAACCCACAAGAGAACATCGTCTAAAATTATTTCTTTATCTTTTTCGCTATTTATCCTATCTACATCTATGACTGAACCAGTAGACACTTTGTACTGTTTTCCTCCTGTTCTTATTACTACATACTCCATAGCCTTAGATTATACCAAACCTTTTACTTAATTTCCAGAACTTCTTTTGAATGAGTAGTCCTACTCATGGAAGAAAGAAAGCCTAAAAAAATAAAACTTGAAAGAAGGGAACTTCCACCATAAGATACGAAAGGCAAAGAAACACCAACAATAGGCATAATCCCAATATTCATTCCAATATTTATAAAAAACTGTATTAAAAAGAGAAAAAAAGTCATTTGAGCAAATATTTTAGAGAATAATGAATCCGAATTTTTATAAATTAAAAAAATCCGGTAGAAAAGAAAGCCAAAAGCAAGAAGTATTAATAAAGATCCAATGAATCCCAGTTCTTCGGAAAGGGTCGCAAATATAAAATCTGTGTGTCTTTCGGGTAAGAACCTCAGGGTAGATTGAGTTCCTTGACCAAGCCCTCTTCCCATAAACATTCCCGATCCAACTGCAATAACTGACTGAATTGCGTTATAAGAAGTACCAAGTGAATCAACTCTAAAATGAAAAAAAGTAAGAAGTCTTTCTTTCTGGTACTCTCTTAAGAATCTCCAGAAAATCGGAAAAGAAACTATCATTAAAAATAAAGATAGTAGAAAATAGCGTAAGGGAAAACCAAAAATAAACATAACAAAAACAGCTACTAAAAAATAGATGACAGAATTTCCTAAATCGGGCTGAAGAAAAATTAAAAACCAAATAGGAAATAGAAGTGCCAAAACTAAAAAGAATAATTTTAAAGAATAATTATTTCTGGTAGCTAAAAACGATGCCAGGGATAAAGAAAGAAATGGCTTAAGAAGTTCCGAAAATTGAATCCTAAAACCAAAAAACTCTAGCCACCTAACAGATCCTCTGGCTTCAACTCCAACTAGAAGTACTATGACTAGAATTATTATTGAAGCAATATAAATTAAAACACTACTTTCTTTAAGAGACTGAAAATTAGCCTGGGAAAAAAAAATAAATGCAAAAATAGCCAAAACAGAGAACAACAACTGAGCTCTGAATAAGTCGGGGTTTAAAGAAAAAATTCCTGCAAGCCCTATTACCAAAAGAAAAAATGCCGGAACAAAAAGTCCGATATCAATTCTTAGAAATTGCCTGTTCACGTTTTTTGTACCTCAAGCTTTTCTCCTTTTTTGATATTAATTATAAGAGCTCTTCTCTTTATGTATTCTTCAAAATCAACTGGCCAGTCCGGCAATATTACGTTGATTTTTTCATCGATTCTAGATCCCATTTTTTTTCTTTCTTCCTGAATCATTCTAATAATATCTCTTGCTTGCCCTTCTGCTTTAAGCTGCGGTGTAATTTCAAAATCTACAAAAAAACTTGATTCTTTTTTCCATGTTCCCTCAATAGTTCCGTCAATAATACTTTTACCTTTGGGAACATCTATGTAATTTAAATATTCAATTATTTTAATATTTAATTCATCTTTTATTATTGATTCAAACTTCTTCCAATACTCTTCTTCCTTGATCCTGTTACCGAAAATCCCAAGTCTCTTTAAGGGTTGACGAACTTTTATGCCACGACTTTTTCTAAAAGAATGCGCTTGCTCAACTAAACTACGGACATGATTCATTGAGGAAATTAATTCTGAATTCTGAATTCTGAATTCTGAATTCACTTTCGGCCAATCGGTTAAATGAACTGACTCTTCTCCGGTCAAGTTTCGATACATTGACTCTGCCAAAAATGGAATAATTGGCGCAATTAATTTAGAAACAGTTACGAGTGTATGATATGTAGTTTTGTAAAATGCGTTTTTGTCTTCTTCATTTTCTGCAGATGGGCCAACTCTGTCGCGACTGCGGCGAATATACCATGTAGAAAATTCATCAACAAAAACTTTGAATGCATCAATAGCAACAACCGTATTGTAACCATCCAAACTTCTTGCTACATTAAGAATTAACTGGTTAAGGAGCGAAATAATCCACTGATCTAATACATTTTCTGAAATTTCGAATTTCGAATTTCGAATTTCGAATTTATCGATGTTTGCGTATGTTACAAAAAAATTGTAAATATTCCAAAGAACTAGCATCATTCCTTTTACCTGATTTCTGTAATGCTCTTCCGAAATTAATATATCTTCTCCGTGCATAATAGGACTTCCCATTAGATAAAGTCTTAAAGCATCTCCACCGTATTTTTGCAATAACTCCTTCGGATCCGGATAATTTCCGTAATTTTTACTCATCTTTCTTCCATCTGTTCCAAGAATAACTCCCTCAACTACAACATTTTTAAACGCATTAGATTTATAAATTGCTCCACCTATTACATGAAGTACATAAAACCATGCTCTTATTTGCCCCGTATATTCGGCAATAAAATCCGGCGGAAAAAAATCTTCAAGCTTTTCTTCTTTGTTAAAAGGAAAGTGCCTTTCTGCAAAAGATGCAGATCCTGCTTCTATCCAACTGTCTAAAACCTCCATTACTCTATGTACTTTTTCTCCGCATTTTTTACAAACTACAGTAATCTCATCAACTAAAGGCTTATGCAGATCTGTTATTTTTTGTCCTGATTCTTCTTCAAGTTCTTTTATAGATCCTGGAACAAATTGCTCTCCGCATTTACATTCCCAAACGGGAATGGGCGAACCCCAATATCTATTTCGAGAAATATTCCAATCAGGGGCATTCTCCAGGCTTTTTAAAAACCGTCCAAGCTTAAAATGCTCAGGAAACCAATTTATATTTTCATTTGTTTTTTTAAGAAGCGGTTTTAACTTTTGAACATTAACATACCATGCTGAAATAGGCGCATAATAAAGTCTTGTATGACACCTCCAGCAAAGCGGAATGCTATGTCTTTCATTCTTATCGCTATAAATTAATCCACGTTCTTTAAGATCTTCATTTACTGCTTTATTTGCCTTAAGATAATACATTCCGCCAAATTTTGGAACATTTGGAAGTACATTTCCTTCTTCGTCCAAATGAATTTCTATATGAATATTTTGTTCATTCATTACTTTTAAGTCTTCTTCTCCATATGCTGCGATTGTTACAACACCAGTTCCCTCATCTTCTAAAACGAAATCTCCGCTTATAATTTCGAATATTTTTTCACCAGGTTTTGCCGAGTAATAATCGTAATGAGGTTCAAATTTTCTACCGAGCAGGTCTTTTCCTTTAAGCTCGGAGATAATTTTGTATTGCCCTTTTTCTTTTAGAATTTCGGTTCTTGATTTAGCAATAATATAATTTTCTTCTCCTTGCTTTACTTTGACATAAATTAGATTTGGATTTACAGCAAGAGCTGGAGTTACTATTTTATTCCAAGGAGTTGTAGACCAAGCTAGAATGTAAGTGTTTTGCTCGTCATTTAATTTATACTTATAAACCGTTGCCGGATCTTCAACTTCTTTATAATTATCGCTATCCATGGCAACTTCAAAGTTAGATATTGGAGTTGAACAGTGAGGGCAATAAAGAGTTACGCGAAGACCTTTATATATGTATCCCTTGTCATGCATTTGCTTAAAAACCCACATGACTGACTCCATATAATCCAAATCCCAGGTTTTATAGGCTTTCTTAAAGTCAACCCATCTTCCTATCCTATCCACGTACCATTCCCAATCCTGGGAAACTTGGTTCACGTATTTCTTGCATTCTTCAATAAACTTCCCTACCCCTATTTTTTCTTCTATATCTTTTTTTCGTTTTACTTCAAGCTTTTCTTCAACTTTATTTTCGATTGGAAGCCCATGCCCATCCCACCCCCAAACTCTTCTTACTCTGTAACCCGTCATGGTCCAATATCTACTAAAAACATCTTTAGGAATACTGGAAAGAAGCGAGCCGTAATGAGGAAGGCCTGTTACAAAAGGTGGACCGTCTAAAAATGTCCATTTTTTATTTTTTGGACGTGATTCTATGGACTTTTCAAATATTTTATTTTTTTTCCAATAACTTGATATTTCTTCTTCTAGTTTTGGAAAATCTACATTAGGACTTACAGGCTTAAACATAAACTTAATTCTATCTTAAAACGGAATTGACTTCAAGGAAAGTAATGTTTCTTAAATAATCTCCTGCTATTGACAATAGCACTGTGAATCTGTTGTACTATACGATATAAGAAGTAGTTAGCATTTATGCCAAAGTTTCTCTCTTTTGGAAAATATAATTCTTCCAAGCGCAACACTATTGTACATTTTTGGGACAGATTTGAATCATTAGATAAATTTGGCAAACTCTCTTTAATTACGATGCTACTTATTATTATTAGCACTCCATTTATTACTGGTGAGCTACTTAGTCTTATTCAGCAAGCAGCATCAAATAAAACAGCGACCATTAACATAGACCCACCATCTGGAACATTTTCTGTAGGCCAAGAGTTTACAGTTGACCTTGTTATTGACGGAGGAGGAGAGGCATTTAATGCCGCTAAGGCCGACGTTACTGTTTCGAGCAATTTGACTGTAAAAAGCCTTACAATTACTCCTATTTCTTCCGGGGGCTGTAATTTTGTCTTTATAAATGCAAACAAAACTCCAAAGACAAGCGATCCTTCTTTTGCTGGAGCTATTCTTAATGGCTCATCTCTTCATTGCAATTTATATACTCTTACATTACAAACAACGGCAACAGGCAACGATACAATTATGCTAAAAAGCGGATCAGTTAAATCATATGCAGATCACAATGAAATTTTACTTTCCATGCAAGACGGATCATATTCTATAGCCATGCCAGTAACGCCTACCCCAACATCTACACCAACTCCAGTTCCAACAAATACACCAACACCAATCCCTACATCATCGCCTACTCCAATTCCAACGACTAGCCCTACGCCAATTCTAACAGCAACACCTACTCCAATCCCAACAGTTACACCAACTACCATTCCATTAGAGCCACCAACAATTAATGCTATGCCATCTGAAACCTACCAAAACTCAATACTACTTAGCGGTTCAAGATTGCCAACAGTTATAACAGTTTTTGTAAATAATTCTTCTGCTAATGTTATTTACTCTAGCGCCTCGACGTGGCAATTTCTTGCTTCGCTTACTCTTGGATTAAATACCTTTACCATTCATGGACAAGATACTACTGGGAATATAAGTACCAGTACGAGCACGAACATTTCTCTTCATAGGCTCGCAGATATTAATGGCGACAGCGTTATTGACTTAATCGATCTTTCAATCTTTGGAAGTGACTGGGATAATACAGGGACACTTAATTCTCCCCTTTCGGATATGAACAACGATGGTATTATTGATTTAACTGATTTTTCAATCATTGCAAAAGAATATGGAAATTAAAATAGCTTATTTTAGACAATTTATTATTTTTCTAGCAGTATGTTTAATTTCACTGTTTTTTTCCCAGAAAACTCTTGCCGCAGATGGGGCAATTACGCTGTCTCCGCAAACAGGAAATTATACAAATGGCCAGACATTTAATATTTCAATTGGTATAGACGGAGGTGGAACTCCATTTAATGCAGCCAAAGCAACGGTAGCAATTTCTAAAGAGCTAAGCGTCCAAGACTTAACTATTGGAAACTGTGACTTTGCTTTTGTAAAAACACCAACTCAAACAGATCCATCTTTTGCCGGAGTTATTTTAGGAGGATCTTCCAAGGCCTGCACTGTATACGAGCTAGAATTAAAAGCAATAAGCTCGGGAACAGCAAGCATTACTCTTGTTGACACAGCGGCAACAACTTACAAAGGAGCAGAAAAAATACTGCTATCCGTAGGGTACGGAAGGTATACTATTACTGGAACTGCAACTGCTATTTCTGCTAGTCCTTCGCCGATTGAAGAACCAACTTTAAATTCGAACGGGGCTAAATTATACGATATTCATTTTACTTTTCCACTTCCAAAAAACATTGAAGTGCCTGCGCTTAAAGTAGTTTTGGATTCTAAACTTCCCGAGGAAATGGTCGTTACTCCTGTTTTAAGCCCAGAAAATTCTAATTCTGCTGTTGCAACTTTTGAGAAAGTCCCAGAAGGAGTACATACCATATCTACTCTCCACGACGAAAAAGTTCTTTCGAAGCAAATAGTAAATGTTTCGGGAAACAATAAGAATCTGACATTTGGTGTAGGCGCAAAGAAACCTTCTTATTCATGGATATTGTACTCACTGATGGTCGGAGCGGTCATTTGCTTAAGTATTCTGGGGGCATATTTATATCGACGTCGCAACCAATCACAATCTCCATCTTCATAAAGAAAGAGCTATATTATTTATATCTTAAGATTTTGTTAGAAGTTTTTTCTGAGAAAGTGCTTGTTCAATTATAAACAGCTGCTGTTTTGACATGAGCATTGGCAAATCGTTAAAAGAAAAAAAATTCGCCTCTGTAACTTCTGAACTTTTTCTAAACTCACCACCCATTAATTTACCGACAAAGCATATGTCTACGCGCGCCGATTCCCTGTCGGTTCTTATTTTTAACTCTTTATCGGCACTTACAACAAACCCTGATTCTTCTTCTATCTCCCGTTCTAGCGCTTCTTGTGGGTGCTCCTTTGCCTTAATATAACCACCTGGTAATCCCCATTTAGTTTGTCTGTAGTTGTATTTAAAAAGTAAAATTTCATTTTTGCTATTTAGAATAATTCCAGTTACTCCAATTAAAAATTGGTCCTCAAAAATTCTCATAATGAAAAGCTGTATTGATTTGGGTAAACGAAGCATTCGCCAGATTTTAGCGAGGATTTCCATTGCTATAAAGACTTTTCATCCGATGGGTGGCCTGATTCGGCTTTTAATCTTTCGTTTTCTAATTCAAGTTGGTGAACGTTTTTGGTAAGATCAGAGATTTGCTTATTTGCATCCTTAATAGTACTTTCTTTACCATGAATTTTAAAAGCCGAAGAGATAACATCAACAAGGCTTATAATCCAACTTACTACAAACCCCAAAAGCAAAGATACCAGAACAATAAGATATAAAGGAACCCCAGATAAATGATAACTGCCAAGAGTTATAGAAATAGTTTGCGTATTTTGTGTTGCAAAAAAAGCAACCCCAATTCCAAAAACTACTAAAACAATTAAAGCAAACACATTAATAGAATAGTCCTATTCTAATCCTTTTGCAAGGATGAGAAAAAGGAGAAAGAATTTCTTAAGAAGAAGCCATTAAACGCTTGTGCTCTTTGCTAGTTCTCTTGCACGCAAGTATTCCTGGATTATCTTTCTTACATTCTCATTTGGAAAATCTTGTGGATTGGTAATAACGTTATCAAGGCCTTGATCAATTGCTTCGTGCATTCTAATTTCATAATCCTTTTGTCTTCTAAAAGCTGCATCAAGAATTGATTGAGGAACGGCACCTTTAATTGTCCTTACTTTTTCCCTAAGTTCTTGACCACTTTTAGAAAATGAAAGGAGGATAGACACATCTTTAAATGCGACTAATGTCCAATATAAATGATTAACTCCGTCAGGTAATCTCGCAATTCTTTCAACGCCCATATAAACAGTCTGTTCTAGCTCAGAATTTACTTCAAATGGATTGCCCAGAGGAATACGCCTTACTACTCTATTAACTGCATTATCCATGGTCCGAATGACTGTTACCTTCTTTAGCTTTTCACCTATATGTTGCGGCCATACGCCTCTTTCTCCGTTACTCATAATTGTTGATTATAGCTTATTATCCTAAAAAATCAAGCAATTCGTTATAAATAAATTAAGAGCTTGTATGATTCTTTTTATATAAAACTGTTGAAGCTAATTGCGGTTGCGTAAAAAGGCGGGGATTTCGAAAACGTCTTCCTCGTTTTCCACCGGTTCTTTTTGAGGAGCTTGAGTTGCTGCAACTTCTTCGGTTTTTTTCTCTGGAATAATAAACTGCGTAAGTCTTTGACGAGTCTGATCAAATCCTGTTGCAATAACTGTGATTTTTATTTGGTCATGCATGCTCTCATCAACCGTTGCTCCAAAAATTATATTCGCGTCAGGATCTGCGGCTGCTGCAATAATTTTTGCCGCCTCGTCTACTTCGCTCATTGTAATATCGGGTCCTCCTGTAATATTGAACAAAACTCCGCGCGCTCCATCCATAGAAATTTCAAGAAGAGGCGATGCAATTGCCGACCTGGCAGCAGCCTGCGCTCTATTTTCTCCAACCCCGGTCCCAATTCCCATTAAAGCAGAACCCGCTTCGGACATAATTGTTCTAACATCTGCAAAATCAACATTAATAAGACCGGGCATTGTTATAAGATCGGAAATTCCCTGAACTCCTTGTGTTAATACGGAATCTGCAACCTTAAACGCCTCAAGAAGAGAAAGTTTTTTATCGACTACATCTAAGATCCTCTGATTTGGAATAACAATAAGCGTATCTACTTTGTCTTTTAAATTTTCAATTCCGTCTTCTGCTGCAACCATTCGCCTTGTTCCCTCAAAAGCAAAAGGCTTTGTTATAACCGCAATAGTTAATGCTCCCGATTCTTTTGCAGCTTCAGCAATTATTGGAGTTGCGCCTGTCCCTGTTCCTCCTCCCATTCCAGCGGCCAAAAAAACCATATCTGACCCTTCGAGAATTTCTTTTATTTTTTCTTTTGATTCTTCTGCTGACTTCTTCCCTATTTCTGGATCGCCTCCGGAGCCAAGACCTTTTGTTAAATTTTCTCCAATTTGAAGTTTTGTTGCCGATTGAGACAGAAGAAGAGCTTGTACATCTGTATTTACAGCAACAAAATCTACTCCCTGAATTTGCCCCTGAACTATCATAGAAGAAAGAGCATTGTTGCCACCTCCACCAATTCCCATTACTCTTATTTTTGCAAAATTTGTAGTTTGAGGCTTAATTAGCATGGTTTATGAACTCATGGTAACAAATAAAATTTCGTTTTGCAAGCCCAAAATTATGGAATAAATGACTTAACTAAGTCAACCACTTTGGAGACGATTCTATTAGCTTTAAAATTAGATATTTGAGGAACCGATATTCCAAAAGGAAGACTCGAAGTCGCCTCAATTGTCTCTCCATATTCACAAAGACCGATTACCGTAGCAAAAGAGGGAGATTGAATTTCATCTATAATTCCTTTTATATTTGTTGGTAAGCCAATCCTAACAGGCATTGCCAGAGTTCTTTTTGCGCTTTCGACTGCTCCTATTGTCTGTGCTCCTCCGCCTGTTATTACAAGACCAGATGGAGTTTGTCCGCCAAAACCGCTTTTTTTAATTTCTAGCCCTACGAATGTAAAAATTTCGTTAAGTCTTGGTTTTATTATTCCTTCGATTAATGTTTTTTTAGAAACCTTACTAACTTCTTCAGGAAGATGGAGCGTTGAAAGATCAACTTCGTCTCCTGTTTTTTCTTTTGGCTCACTATCGTCTTCTGTTATTTTTGAAGTTTTTTGAGGATTAGACAGGAAAAGTTTTATTTTTTCAGCACTTTCAATAGAAATTCTAAGCCCTATAGCTAAGTCGTTTGTAATATGCCTTGCTCCAATTGCCAGTACCGATGAATAAGCAACAGATCCTTCGGTGTATATTGAAATATCTGTAGTTCCGGCTCCAATGTCTACCAGAATTACTCCTAATTCTTTTTCGGTATCCGATAAAACAGAGAGGCTGCTTGCATAACCGTTATACACAATTCCATCTATGTCTACGCCAACATCCGCAAGTGCTTTTTCTAGATTTCTTATTGCGGTACTGTTTGCGGAAATAATATGCGTATCGACTTCAAGTCTTATTCCGCTCATGCCAATTGGATCTTTTATTCCCTCCTGTCCGTCTACTGTATACGCTCGAGGTAAAACATGAATTATTTCTCTGCTTGAAGGAAGCGAAACTGCTTTTGCTGCGTCAATTACTCTTACAAGGTCATTGTCGGTCATTTCTCCCTCCGGAGCAGATACCGCCACTACTCCTTTTGAATTTAAAGATTCAATATGACTTCCCCCAATTGATGCAACTACACGGGAAGCAGAGTATCCTGCCATTCTTTCTGCCCCTTCAAGAGACGAATTAACAGAACGCACAGCCTCTTCTATATCGACTATTTGTCCTTTTTTAATACCCGCGGATTTTACTTCGGAAACTCCCAGCACATTAACTGTCGATTCATCAAGTCTTGCAATAACAGTTACAATTTTTGATGTACCAACGTCTATGCCGACAACTATTTTTCCTTCATTCATAAAGCTTAAAAATTAATAATAGGTTTATCAAACCTAAAATCAAGGCTTTTAATTCTTTTCCCTTCTATTGTAAGCCGATTGAGCATGAGTTGTAAAGAGCTGATTTGAACCCCCAAATCTTTTTTAGAAGATACAATAACCTGACCTCCGTCAGAAAGTACTACAGTATAAGAATCGGCTGATGATGTTATGGAAGAAAAAGGTATGTTAGCCTTTTTAAGTAGCCCATCTAATCTTGAGGCCTGGGACGGCTTAATGCGCCCTAGTGGACTTACAATAGATTGATTAAAGATCGAAAATGTCGAAAGATTGTAAAAAAGAAACGTTAACAAAATTAAAAGAATAAAAACAGGAAAAATAATTCTAATAAAAAAGGACTTGCTTTTTCTTTTTAATTTTCTGGTACGCATTGTTTTATAACTTTTATTATTTTATTTGCTGCATCTTCTTTTATTAGATCTTTAAGGTTTTTAGAATTTTCTATATATTTATTAATTGATTTATGCATAGCCTGAATGCAAGAAAATAAAACTTGGTCGGTTGCCTCTTTTTGTAAAATTACAGAAGCAAGTCCAATTTTTTTTAGAAAAAGAGCATTTTCCAACTGTTCGTTACTGCCAGAAAAAGGGAGAGGAATTAAAATGGCAGGTTTTTTTGTAAAAATAAGTTCGGTAACAGTATTCATTCCCGCTCTGGATATTACAAATTCCGCCTGTCTTAGAATATTTCCGACATCCGGTGGATCTGTAAATTTATTTATTGAATATTTTTCTCTTAAGTCTTTGGGCAAAGTTTCCCGTAATTTTTTAAGTCTTTCAAAATCACCATATCGTAAAGAATCTCCGGTCTGATGAATAACCTTAAAATTTACCAAAAGACTAGGAATTAAATTCTCGATTAAACTATTTATAAAGTGCGAGCCCGAACTCCCACCTGTTATATAAATAATCGGAATTTTTGACTTTGTACCTTGAGATTTAGAAAACGATTCTACTATTTCTTTTCTTATAGGAATTCCCGTTAAGATAGTTTTATTTTTTGGGAAAAATTTACTGGAAGATTCCCAGGATATGCATATTTTTCTAGCAAAAGGCGAGCATATTTTATTAGAAAAACCTGACTCTAGTGTTTGCTCATGCAGAACAACCGGAATTCTTAGAAAGAAAGATGCAAAAACTATTGGAATTTGTAAATACCCTCCAAATCCTAATACTACATCTGGTCGAAATTTTTTAAGAATTCTAAGAGCATTAAAAAATCCTGGAGGCAACTTAAGAAGAGAAGGGATTGTATTTTTTGTAAATTTTCTCTGAAATCTGCCGGTTGAGATTTCCTCAAAAGGAATTTTTAAATCATTAATTGTTTTATATTCAAGTGATAATGATTTTTCCCCTTCAAAGACATATTTTCTGCCAACGAATAATACCTCGTCATCTTTTGGAAGCGAATCTATAACAGAAAGTGCAGGAGACAAATGTCCTCCGACTATAATTATTTTCATACAGACGACTGCTTTGAAATATTAAGAAGAATTCCGACTGCGCAAAGATCTACGATTAAAGCAGATCCTCCGTAAGATATAAAAGGGAGAGGAATGCCCGTTAAAGGAAGGAGAACTGTTTGAGCAGATAAATTAATAATAATTTGTATCGCTAAAAATGAAATAATTCCTCCGGCTAAAAGCTTTCCAAAGTTATCTCTTGCTTTTATCGCTATAAGAAATCCTCTCCATACAAGAATCATAAAAACAATTATAATTAAGGTTGCACCAACAAATCCAATTTCTTCTGCAATAATTGCAAAAATAGAATCAGTAGTTGTTTCCGGTAAATACGCATATTTCTGAAGTGAATTTGAAAAACCTACACCAAAAATACCACCTGAGCCGAGCGCAATTAAAATTTGTTTAACATGATAAGATGACGATTCAATTGACTGATTAATGTTAAGAAAAGATTCCAGTCTTTTTAAACGATATGGGGATGTTTTAATTGCAATAAATCCAATTACTAAAGCTACAGGAATAATACCTGCAAAATATAAAAGCCTTCCTCCCGAGAGAAAATATACAATAAATGCTTCTGCCAGAATTACAACTGCTGTTCCCATATCGGGCTGCAAAATAACAAGAATCATAATAAGTCCTAAAATAATTAAAAAAGCTCCTAGCCTCCCTTTTTCTTTCCTAGACAGCCACGACGCAAGATAAATTGCAAGAGCAAGCTTTATGAATTCAGACGGTTGAAATAAGAAAAAGCCTGTATCTATCCATCTGCTTGCTCCCAAAAGATGAACCCCAATTCCGGGAATAAATACAAGTGTTAAAAGCATTAGACCAAAAAGAAGTAATGGAAGTGAGAAGTTATATAACTTATGGTAATCAAAATAAGAAAAGAAAGTAAGAAGTATAAAGCCTAGTACAACCCAAAAAAATTGCCCTTTTAAGTAATGGTATTTATCTAAAAAATCTCTGTGCGCAGCAAAGGATGAGGCATCATATATCATAAAAAGCCCAAAAAAAGTTAAAAAAATTACGCAGATAAGAAGAATTATATCTATTTTCTTCATGGTCTTTCGCAAGAACTTAGCATACCTATAGAAAATAATCTGTTCGAGAATTAATTACTACTCTTAATGATAAAAGATTCATAAGCTTCAGACCATGACCTTCCGAAACTTTGTGAAGGATGGGTCATTTTGAAAAATGAATTACCTGATGTAAGCTATATATAGTCCCAGAATTGCAAATAAAAATCCTAAAAGCCAGGCTCTCATAACAATTTTTGGTTCATCCCACCCAATCTTTTGAAGATAAAGATGAAATGGTGAAGCAGGAAATAACTTTCTTCCTAAAAATTTTTTACTGAGGATTTGTATTAAAGAAGAGCCGACCTCAATTACAAAGACTCCTCCTATAAAAGCCAAGGCAATTATTTTTCCTGTTAAAAGCCCTATAACAGCAAGTACTGCACCTAAGGATAATGAGCCAACGTCTCCAAGCCAAATTCTTGCTTTATAAATATTAAAATATAAGAATGCTCCCATGCTCCCCATAAGTACAGCAATAAAAATCCTAAGAGTCTGATCAAACTGCTCCTGAGAAATTGCTAAAAAAGCTCCGAGACAAATTAAAAGAAGACCAGATGCAAGACCATCTAAACCGTCTGCAATATTAAATGCATTTGAAAAAGAAACAATAACAAATGCCGCAAATGGAATAAATAAAAAACCTAAACTAGCAAGTCCGAAACCTTTTATAAAAATAAAGGTATATCCTAACTGAGTATACAAAATAGTTCCAATAATAAGAGCTAAAATCCATTGAAGTAAAAATTTATATCTGAATCTAAGACCAAAAAAAGGAGATCCTTTACCGTTGGCAAGCTTTTTAATATCATCATAGAATCCTAAAAGACCAAAAGATATAAATGTAAACAAAAGCACAAAAACTTCCCATAAATCCACAGAGACACTCAATATTCCCAGGGACCAAAGGGTAAGAATCGATACTACGGCAATAATTAGTACGCCACCGCCAAATGGCGTCCCTTGTTTCCAGCCGTGGAATTTATCAAAAACAGGAGTAGGGTTATCAAAAATATCAACAGTTTTTTGTTTTTGCCTTCTTACTTTTAATTTATACAAAAAGTCTATAAATGGGATAAGAAGTATAAAAGTTATAAAAAGAGAAAGGAGCATAAGCCCCAAAACTTGCGCCATAGAAATACATTATACATCCGAATGGACTTTATATTCAAATACAATTTAGTATTAGTTTTATCTAGTTTGTCCGTCTTGACAGGACTTCATTAAGATTGTTTATAATGGTCGTACTTTTGTCACGATATCTACAAAAACGGCAAAAGATCTCTCTTTGAACTGCCCACTCAGAGGGAAAAATTCAATAGTTTAATCATATGAATAACTCTGCCAGTTTTACTAAAAATATAATTTATAAGTTTTAATAACCAGCACTTTGCTGGTTTTTTAAAATAAAGTGTTTCTGACCGCAAACGGAGGAAATATGAAATTACTCAAATTAATTTGTACAAAGACAAAACCCGGCATAGAAATATGCGGGTTTTTTTGTGATTAAAAAGAAATAAAATTAAATGTCGAACTTAATAAATACAAAAATTTTACTTAGCCTAGCAACAGTACTTGTTGCAGCAGTTTTAGTAATAGGAGCAAGCTTCGCTTTTTTTTCCGATACAGAAACATCAACCGGCAACGTTTTAACTGCAGGAGCAATAGATCTTAAGATTGATAACACAAGTTATCTTAATCACGAGCTATCTTCGGCAACTACATGGGAACTTAAAAATCTTACCTCAGATGATCTGTTCTTTAACTTTACCGACATAAAGCCCGGTGACGAGGGAGAAGATACTATTAGCATTCACGTTGATACCAATAATGCATGGGCGTGCATGGATATGACCCTTACAAAAGACGATGATGTTGACTGCACAGAGCCGGAGCAGGCAGATGATCCTACCTGCAATGACCCTGATCAAGACTTAAACGACGGTGAGCTTGGTGGATTACTTAATTTTGCCTTCTGGACAGATGACGGAGATAATGTTTTAGAAACTAATGAACCTATTATTGCATCAGGATCTGCATCAAGCGTTTTAGACAGCAGTTTGGTTTTAGCGGATTCTGTAACAAATAATGTCGGCGGTAATCCCGGAGATCCTCTAATTGGCGGTGAAACATACTTTATAGGCAAAGCGTGGTGTTTTGGAACACTCACGCAAAATCCGGTAGCAGAAGGTCTAGGGGTAAATCCAATTGTTAATTCAGGAATTCTTTGCGATGGTTCAGCAGTTAATAATGCTTCGCAGACTGATTCTGTTATGGGAGACATAAGCTTTAGCGCAATACAACAAAGAAATAATTTAAGCTTTACTTGTAACGGCACTGTGCCTTCAATTACTCCTACTCCTTCTGTTACGCTAACTCCAACGCCAACGCCACTTGCCTGTAGCCAGGCTGATGTAATGCTTGTTTTGGATAAATCAGGAAGCATCAATTCAACAGAGCTTGGACAGCTTAAAACAGCAGCTAAAGCGTTCGTTGATGATCTTGGCTTAACGCCGTTAGGAATTCATGCAGGCAAGAGTAGTTTTGCAACTACAGGAGACTTAAACCACGGATTAACCTCAAATATTGTTACGCTTAAGGCAACAATTGACGCACTCGTATCGGGAGGCTACACAAATCTTAAATCAGGTATTGACCTAGCAGCAGGAGAATTAAGCGGAGTAAATGATAGAGCAGATGGAACATCTCCGGACAAGATGATTATAGTAACCGATGGTCAGCCAAACAGACCACTTCCCTCCTCAACTGCCGATGATGTTGCGGCGGCTTCTGCAACATCGTTTAAATCAGGCGGTGGTGAAGTTTTCGTAGTCGGAGTTGGAGCTGATGTTAATACATCTTATTTACAGGGGATCGCCACAGACGCAAGTCATTATTTCTCGGTTAGTAACTACAGCGGTTTACAAACAGCTTTACAAAACTTAGACCTTTGCGAATAAAATCTATTGACGAAAGGAGGTGAAAAATAAATGACAAACTTAATAAATACGAAAATATTACTTTCGATTGCAGTAGTACTTGCAGCTGCCGCTCTTATAATCGGAGCGACATTTGCATTCTTTTCTGATACCGAAACATCAACGGGAAACACATTGGTAGCAGGAGCTATTGATCTTAAGATAGATAACGAGAGTTATGTAATTGATTATTTGACAGATACTTTGAATCCAACAGGAGTTCTTGTCGCAAATGAAGGAACTTCATGGGATTCTACGGATTTAGTTCTCGAAAAGTTCTTCAACTTTGAAGACATTAAGCCAGGTGATTTTGGAGAAGACACAATCTCATTGACTGTTGACAATAATGATGCATATCTTTGCGCAGCAGCTCAAATTACCGAGGACGAAGACAATGATATTACAGAACCAGAAGACGAAGTGTCTGGTCTAAACAATGATGATAATGACGGCACCACAGACGGTGACCTAGATAGTCAAGTTAATATTGTCTTCTGGGGTGACGATGGAGATAATGTCTTTGAAGTAAACGAGAATGTATTCCTACAAGGTCCAATCAGTGGAATGGGTCAAGTTGGACAGATTGCATTGGCAGATTCATCCACCAATATTTGGGGAGGATCAGGACCAGTAGAGGGGGCTACAACTCAATACATTGGAAAGCAATGGTGCTTTGGAACTCTGACACCGGATCCACGTCCTGACAGAGACGATCCAAACCCAGCACTAAATAATCCAATAAACAGAGGAACTGGATTTACATGTTCTGGTGCACAAGCAATTGATAATATTGCTCAGACTGATTCTGTAATAGGAGATTTACAGTTCTACGCAGTACAGTCTAGAAATAACGGCACATTTACATGTGCTCAGAACTTTACACCAGTTTGGCCAGAAGTTACGCCAACACCATCCATTTAATCCTTAATGGATTCAGTTTAAGGGCGGGTGAGAGAATAAGTTCCCCGCCCTAAGGGCCCAAAGGTTCAAGGCAATATATTAAATAACAATTAAAAGGAGAGAAAAGCATGTATGGCAAAAGTATTCAAAGCAATAAATATTCTACTATCAATAGCACTTGTTTTTATTGCAGTGGGAGTTGCTTACGTTGCAATCCCCTATTTTGGTAATCAGGCACTTATTGTCCGTTCTGGCTCTATGACTCCCACAATTGATGTTGGCTCAATTGTTGTAGTTCGCTCAGCAAATCAATTAGATTCTCCTGTTCCTCTTACAACACCTCTATACAATAAGGGAGATGTTATAGCTTTTAGGTCCGAGAAGAACTCAAAAACAATAATCACACATAGAATCGTAAGCGCTGAAACAAATAATAATGGTGTTGCCTATAAGACAAAAGGAGATGCAAATGATGAGCCTGACGGTTGGACTGTTAGCGAGAAAAATATATTAGGAAAAACCTTTATTACTATTCCTGCTGTAGGAAAACTTTTGGCTTTTGCAAAATCTAAAGTTGGATTTTCGCTTCTTATTATTTTCCCAGCAGTGCTCGTAATATTAATGGAAATGTTTAACATCATAAAGCATGTAAAAAACGCTAAAAAAAGTAATAAGAGACGTGAGGATGATTTTAATCTAATGCCCTCTCCTCATTCAGGATTGGGATCAACAGGACTTAAAGTCATAGTTTCTCTACTTGCTGTTGGACTTATTATTCCGATTACTCTTGCACTTCAAAGCGATACGGAGACAAGTGCTCAGAATGTTTTCCAGGCATCAAACGTATTCTCTATAGCAACTCCGAGTGCAACACTAACTCCAACAGAGGCGCCGTAAATTTATGAAAAAAATTTTATTGAAAATTTTTATTTTGGTCTTGGTCCTCGGAACGATTGTTAAATTTTTTGCCCCAAATCTTTTTAACCCTTCAACGGTAAGGGCAGTTGGAGATTTAAATGTTGTCTGGGGAGTTCCGGACGGCGATCCGATTTTTGTTGTCTCAAATATGTTGCCAGGCGACGTAGAGGAAAGGAGTGTTGATGTGGCAAATGGCGGAACTGTTCCAAGAAACGTTGGCATAAGAGGTATTAAAACGGAAGAAATTGCAAGCTTTGCATCAATTTTAGACTTTGTAATTTCCGAAGGAGGAAATGATCTTTATGGCGGAACAAGTCCGACTGGACCAAAAACACTTCAGGAATTTTTTGACGACAGTGGCGGACCAAATGGGCTGTTTCTTTCGACAATTAATAATGGTAACTCAACTACGTACAGTTTTAAAGCTACTTTCCCATCCGATTCAGGAAATGAGTACCAGGGAGCAAAAGTAGTTTTTGATCTTATTATAGGTATTTCGGTAGACATACCTACGGAGTGTGAAGGAATAAATTTTTCTCCTGATCCCATCGTAGGAACTGCTCAGGGAGAAACACTTAACGGAACTAGCGGAAACGACCTTATCATGGGACTTGAGGGGTCCGATATTATAAATGGAAATGGCGGAGACGATTGCATTCTTGGAGGACCCGGAGCCGAAAATTCGATTCACGGAGGAGAAGGTAATGATGTTATCTTTGGTAACGATGGAGCCGACTCTATCTATGGAGAGGCTGGCGATGATCTGATAATTGGAGGACTGGGAGCAGATACCTTGCGTGGAGGAGATGGAAACGATCATCTTATTGGTAATGAGAACGCGGATCTTCTTGAGGGAGGCAACGACAATGATCTTCTTGAAGGAAACGATAGCTCCGACACCCTAAATGGTGATTCAGGCGATGATAACTTAATAGGCGGATCTGGAATAGATAACGCAGACGGCGGATTTAATACTGACACATGCAATGCGGAATCAGAAATAAACTGCGAGTTATAAATAACAAATTTTAAAATAAACGATGAAAGGAGGTGAATAAAATGGATTACAAAAAAAGACTGGTAACAACACTCACTATTGGTACTCTTATGCTTTCTGCCCTTCTTCCCGGAGGCGTATACGCAGATGTAAATGTTGATATTTCAGGAAATGGTAGCGATTCAAACAACAGCGTAAATATTAGCTCAAATAATTCAACCAATATTACGCAGAATAACAACACCAATATATCAATAAATATATCTTCTTCGGCAAAAACAGGTGGCAATAATGCAAATAGTAATACCGGTGGAAATGTTACAATCAACACCGGAAATGCAAACTCTATCGTAAATATTACCGTAGATGGAAGTTTTAACGAGGCCAATGTAACGACTTGCCCATGCAACAGTACGGTCAATCTTACTGTATCGGGCAATGGAGTTGGTTCGACAAGCAACGTAACGTCGAATACGACCAATCCAACAACCGTTGGTCAGAACAACACAACAAAGGTTAAAGTAAAGAAAGCTAGATCTAGAGCAAGAACCGGCAATAATAGTGCCAACAGCAACACCAATGGCACAGTAAATGTAACGACTGGAAATAGTACTTCCAACGTAACAGCAAATATTACTGCCCCATCGAATACACTTAACGTTACTCCGTAGCGTTTTTAGTTGTTTTTAAAAGCCCTGCCCTAATAAGCGGGGCTTTTTATTTGAGGACTGCAAAGACCAGAAGTCTTTGCAAGGAAGTGCCAATCGGCGTACAAGTTTGAAGAATAAGCTGATCTTTCCTATTGCCTAGCAAGTAATTAACTTCATTGGGCCACACAGTTTTAGTATCAGAAACTCTATATTCGTATACTTTTCCATCTCTTACTATTTTTATATTATCTCCTTTTTTAAGCTCGGGCAATCTAAAAAAAGCTACGTTGTATCTTGTAATTCTCCACGGAGAATCTGATGAATGGGCAAAAAGAAAAGATGTTCCTTTTTCTCCGGGTAGAGGTGTATTCTTTGCATGAGCTATTCCTCTTTCAAGCGCTTTTCTGTATTCTGTTTCGATAAAAGGATCTACATTTGGAATAATCTGCGATGCAATATTTATTTTTGGAATTTCTACATAGAATGACTTATCTAAAATTTTTTTATCGATAGCAGGCGGAAAAATGTATAAAGATAAAATCGGATAATAAATAAAAACCAGCAATAAAAGAGAAAACGCCATTAAGGCGTTTCCGATTAAGTGCTTGAGTCTTTTAGACTGCATATGCTAAGGGAGGAGAAGAATCCGAACCAAAGCGCAAAACCCCACCCGCTAAGAACATTGTAATGGCAAGAATTGTCATTAGCAATATCCAATAAGCTCCTGTTGCGGGCAGAATCTGACCGATTGCAGCTCCCAATATTTGTCCAGGACCACCTATCGAAGATCCACTTCCGCTTGAAGAAGGCTGCGCTCCTACCGGCGGGTCTCCTATTGGCATTGGATTTCCCCCACCAGGAGGCGGAATAATATTGGAGCAGTTGCATTGCTCTTTGAAGAATGAACCATTTATATTTTCATTTCCAATTGTTATAACACTCATAATATCTCCAGTTACTATTAAGACTGCCCCATTATTACCATTTGCAATGTTATTTCCAGTATTCAAATTCTGTACTACATTGTTTTTTATGTCTGTAAAATTGTTACTTACATAATTACTACTATTGCCAAAAAACATAACTATACTATTAATAGATCCGCTCCCATTATTGCTAATGGAAATTGATATTGAGCCATTATTCTTTCCCTGAAAGTCAGAATTTAAATTTATATTTTTATTTATAATAGAAATTAATGAGGTAATATTTCCGGTTTCTATGCCAACATTCCCATTATTATTGTTTGCCTGATTATTACCAGTACTTGCATTTGTTGTTAAATTATTCGTAATTTGTGCTGAGTTTTCCTGAGAAACATTCATAGCATTTATAAACGATAAGTTAAGATTATTTATAGAGTCGGATCCATTTCCATCTATTGCAGACGATGTTTCATCGCTACAACCACATTCCTGATTTTCTGCAAAATTTGAGTTTATATTTTCATTATTAATAGAAGATGTACTATCTATAGATCCTGTTATTATATGCGCGTCTGCATTATTTGAGGAAACAGAATTATCTCCCGTATTTGCTGTTACATCTACGTTATTTTGTATATCTGCATTATTTGCCTGCTCAACAGTTGAAGTAGAACTGGTATCGATCACTATTGTGTTGCTTGATCCTGCACCATTATTTGATACAGAAATTTCGTCTGCAAAAATAGCCGGTGCCGCCACAGATATACTTACTATAAAAAAAGCCATTAATGTAATTATTTTCTTTATCATTTTCGAGCCACCAATCTTATTGCTGAAATAAATCTTTTTCTAAAAAGAAAAAATGTTAATAGAATTGGAACAAATAAAATCACCCATGCCAAATTAATCGTTACTTTTTTATTTTGGGAACTAGCTGCTTCTCCGGTATTATTTGCTCCAAGTATTTGACTTTCGTTTACGTTTTGCGCAGAAATTCCTAATACGTGAGTATTTCTTGAAAGACCACTTATTATTCCACTCACTAATTGTATAGAGTTGTTTGATGAGCTGGACGAATTAGAGCTACCGCCAGAAGAATTATTATTTGGCTGATTATTACTCGAAGCTGACGGGCTTGCTGCTTGTTCTCCCCCAATTCCTGCATTGTTATTTTCTTTGTGAGACTCTGGCGTTACGAAATCCCCCATCCAACTTCCAAACACGTTGACTACCGTTACAAACAATCTTCCGTTTCCGACTATATTGTTATTTACAAAATTAACTACATTTGCAATTATTTTTGCGTCTCCTGTTTTAATCTTTGAGTCTCCTCCAGTATTGTTACTTGCCGTATTCCCGCCGGTATTTGCAGAAAGATTTAAATTATTTACAACATTTGCAGTATTTGTTTGAACAACAGTGTTATTTGTATTCTGAGAGATGCTTGAGTTATTATCCGAACCCGAACCATTTCCGGAATTTATTGCTGTGATCTCACCATTTTCATCTATTGCAAACTCTGTGCCAGTTGATCCAGCGTAATTTGCTCCGTCGGATGCCCCCAAAATTTTTCCAATCCACTGCCCTGCTTCGTTAACCAAAACTAGCCACATATCTCCTCCAACTACATTCATATTCGCAATATTTAAAACTTGAGCTATAGCCTCAGAATCTCCAGTTTCTATTGTTGAATTTCCGTTTGTATTGCCAGATGCCTCATTTCCTCCGGTTGCTGTTGATAATACTAAATTATTTTCTATATTTGCGTCGTTATACTGAAATGTTGAATCGGAATTTGTCTGGCTTACTGTTGTATTATTTGTTGAATCCGAGCCGTTACCAGAATTTACAGCGGTTGCATCTCCGCCACAAGTTGAACAGGATAGGGCACTTTCAGGGAAAAATATGTCTCCTACCAATTCCCCAAATATATTTACAACTCCAAAAACAACATTTCCTGCGACATTATTATTTACGAATGTCAGTAGGTTGGCGCCTACATTCGCATCTCCTGTTTCGATCGTTGAATTTCCTCCAGTGTTGGCACTTGTAGAGTTATTGCCAGAATCCGAATCAAGTGTAAGATTGCTTTCAATTGATGCATCGTTAGTCTGAAAAGTATTAGTATTGGACGTATCGGAAACAGCTGCGTTATTCGTAGAATTTGATCCGTTATCAGAGTTTTGTGCTAAAATTGAATCTGTCTGGCCACATCCAAAAACACAACCTGCACCAAAATCCAGAACAATATCCCCAATATGGTCATCCGCTATATTAAATTCAGAAACCATAATTCCATCAACATTTGTATTTACTCCTGTAATAACTGTTGCTGTGGTATTTGCATTACCAGTATCTATAGCTGTATTCCCTACATTATTATCCGAAGTATTATCTCCGCTTGCAGCGGATAGGCTAAGATTGCTTCCAACCACAGCACTGTTATCCTGAAATGTATTATTTTCTCCCGATAGAGAAACCGAACCAGTATTTGTAGAATCTGTTCCATTTCCGGAATTTATAACTCCCACACTATTTCCATCCTCTCCTACACCAGAGCTATTAACATTTGTATTCCCTAAGGTTGTTAATGCACCTGTGGTATTTGCATTACCAGTATCTATAGCTGTGTCCCCAACGTTCCCGGAATCATTGACTCCTTCTTGCTCTTGATTCTGAGATATTGTTTCTTGAATTTGTGGAACATCGTCTTTATCCTCTTCGTCTTCCTCTTCTTCTATCTCAGTAGGAATTGGATCTGAATCCGCTAAAACTTCCTCAAGAGTTGGAGCTTCTGGTGCTTCGGGAGCTGAAGGAGCTGTAGGTGCCTGAGCCGTTGATTCAGGAGCTGAAGGAGCTGTAGGCGCACTTGGTATTTCAAAAGCAAAAACAGAACTGCCCTGAAACTGGACTAGTAATATTATTAATAGTATCGATATATATTTTTTAATTTTCATTTTTAAAATCTAAAATCTGCGGGCAGTCCAAGTTTTAAATTTTAAGTCCTGGCTGTAGGGCATCTTGTCGAAGTGCCAACAAGACACCCTACGGACCAAAGATTAGCTTAACAAACTAAGAAGTCCGAGAAGTTCACTTAAACTTAGATTAAAATCTACGTCAAAGTCAAAATCTGGCCATTCAGAGTCTGAATCGCCACCGAGTACATTGACATTACCAGAGTTATTTACGTCCACTTTTGCATCGGCATCGCCGGTTTCAATTAATGGATCGCTATCTCCCTCTGCGGTATTGTCTTTGTTGTCGTTATCGCCTGTATCGGCATCTATATCGTCTAAATCGTTATTTAGACAAATAGCATTATCCTGAAATGAACCTTCTCCTTTGTCGAAAGAGAGAGAAGCATTTATTTCATTGTCAGAATCTGTGCCGTTTCCATCGATTTTTGCCAACAAATCGTCAAGAAGACATCCGCAATTTACGTCTGCCCAATTGAAATTTACAGCATTATCAACTTCAACATCTACATCAGCATCACCGGTTTTGATAATTACATCTCCGCCTGTGTTGTCTTCTGCGTTATTATCTCCAGTATCTGCGTCTGCATCAACATCGTTATCGATGTTTGCATCGTTATTCTGGGTCAATACTACAGAATTATCTAAATCTAGATTGATTGTGTTGTCGCTGTTGCTTCCATTGCCAAGTATTCGAAGGCTGACGCCACCGTTTTGCCCTGAGCTTCCAACTTTTGCCCAGTTAGCATTTGCCGTTGTGGAAGTCGAAACTTTCACGCTAGCATCACCGGTTTCGATAGAAACATCTCCGCCAGTGTTGTCCTTTGCGTCATTATCTCCAGTATCTGCGTCTGCATCAATATCATTATTAACGCGTGCGTAATTATCCTGGAAAACACTTGTATTTGTTGTTAAATTCAAGTTGGCATCGTTATCAGAATTTGTGCCGTTTCCCTGAATTAAGACTTCGGTATCTCCGTTTTGGCAACAATCAACATTTGCACTATTGCTATTGAGAGTATTAGAAACATTAACGTCTACATCGGCATCACCGGTTTCGATAGAAACTTCTCCGCCAGTATTGTCCTTTGCGTCATTGTCTCCAGTATCTGCATCAACATCAACATTATTAGTAACGTGCGCTGTGTTGTTTTGAACAACAGTTGTTGATTGACTCACATTCACATTAGCTGTGTTGTTTGAGTTTGAACCGTTTCCAGAAATTTGGATTGTGTTATCTGCCATTGCGAGTGGAGCAAAAGCATTAAGTAAAAGCGCTCCGGTTGCAATTGCTACTCCTAATTTTTGTTTTGTATTATTCATTTATGTTTCACCTCCTCTCTTTTATATATTTCCTTTTCCCGCCAAAGGCGGGATGGATTGCACTTCTTTGCACCGTTTTCGTTTTAAAACGAAAACGGAGGCTCCTCTATCCGAAATCCTTCTAAAGATTTCAGGTAGAAAAGCCTCCGTTTGCGGTCAGCTTATAAACTTAAATTAAACTGTTAAATCCATTTATATAATGCTGTGCTATTGTTTGTCAATACCTATTTTTAAATTGATTTTATCTTGAGAATCAGTTTGTGGGATTTTTTCCATCTCGACATTTGTCTTTTTTATGTGGCGGACTGTAATTTGAGTAACTTTGCGATTTTGGACATAGAGCTCAACACTTCCGAATACCATATCATCAAGAGCCTTTTTTATTTCGCTGATTATGGCAACTTTATCTTTTTGAGAACCCACCATATTTATTAGAAATTAAGCTGAATTGTTTGCTTACTACCTTTTATCTCCCCTATTTTCAGCATTAAATTTTTGTCCGAATCGTTTATTGGAAATCCAAGTCTTGTATACTTTGTAGATATTGCCTGAACTGCAACTGGGTCGTTATGGACATCTGCTGCTATCAATTCCTTGGAATCATTGACTAAAAGTCTTACATAATCCCTGCTATTAATTTCGATTCCCTGAGTAAAGTTGTTCGATATTTTTATGTTTAAGATAAGAAAGGTTCTTCCCTTGACTGCTCTTGCTCTTTGTCCTTTTACAATAATTGAATCCTGAAGTTCTGCAGATTCAATCACGTACTTTATTTCACTTAAATCCTCGCCCCTAGCATCTTTTAGAGGAAATTTAAATTCTTTATTTAAATCCTGTCTTGCTTTTGTTGCCGATGGAAGAGGTCTATCATCATTATAGTTTGTCGAATTCTGGTTTAGCGATTTTCCAAGATAGAAAGACAATCCTAAAAGAACAACTGCAATAAAAATAATAAATAAGCGTGAATTTCTATTTTTTCCAAAATTTCCGCCAGATGTTCCAACGCCTACTGCATCATTTATTTTATTCTTTACTGCTTGCAGCGAAGCTCTAAATGCCCTTGAAAATAAACTAATTATTTTATTTATTTCCAGTTTTTCTAATTTTAAAATGCCTCTATTTGCATTTCTCGAAGATATAAAATCTGTTGGTATGGAAGTTGTTTTTATGTCTTCATTCATAATAGCATTAAATATTATTCCAAATAAAAAACCCCTCATCGGGGCAGAATATTTGTAAAGGGACTATACCAAACTAAAAATTTCTTGTCAATACCCTATCTTTATGGGCTAAATCTAAACTAGATTATTCTATCGAAACCTTGATAGCGGTACTAGAGCTTGAGTTATTTTTTTCTATTTTTAGAGTAACTTTAAATCCTGTTCTTGCTCCAGCTAATTTATTTAGAATATTTCCATTTGTATTTGTTTGAACAAAAGATTGAGCTTTCATATCCAAGCTAATTACTTTTTCTTTATACCAATTAGTAATAGACGAGGGATCATCCGAACTTTGTAAAGCCATTTCTTTTTCCGATTTATTTAAAACTATTGAATTGGGATAGACAAACGACTTAATATTTTTTTGAGAAAAAGATTCCGGAATCAAAGTAGGTAATACTAATGTGGGAGCTGAAGCTTGGGTGGGAATTGGGGTTTGTGTTTGTGATTTCGTAGGTGGTAAAGTTATAATATTTTTCTTCTGATTACTATTATCTACTCCTTCTCTTTGAATAAGAGATATAACAATTAAAGTTATTATTAAAATTATTAAAAGCTGTAGATTTTTCATTTCTATATACTATTATATATGCAGTGTCAATTGAATCGATTGAACATCTTATGGGTTAGTGATATAATTTCAAGCCACAAGTTATGAATAATTTAATACTTAGAATTTTTCCCTATATATTTGTATTTCTTGCATCAATACATTTTCCGACAGATCCGGATTTGGGGTGGCACTTAAAATATGGTGAATATTTTTTTAAGTATGGGAAAGTTCTTCGGAATAACATTTTCTCCCAGCTTATGCCGGATTTTAAATGGGCAAATACTTCTTGGGGAACAGATCTTATTTCTTATTTTACATTTAATAATTTTGGATTTTTTGGACTCACAATTTTGGGAGCATTAACAATAACTCTCACTTTTTATTTTTTCTCAAAAGGAGCCAAGCTTTCTTTCTTTGAAGAATCTTTAATTTTTCCGATTATTACATATTTTATGCATCCGCTAAATTCAATTTCTTTCCGTGGTCAGTTATTAAGTCTCCTTTTTCTTGGAATTTTACTTTATCTCCTAAGCACGTATCCTAAGAAAAAAGCTATTCTAATAATTCCTTTGTTGTTTTTATTTTGGTCCAATATACATGGACAATTCCTAATAGGACTATTGCTCTTTTTTGGATGGACTTTCGTTAAGCTACTTAATAACCATTTTTTTCTTAAAGTTAATTTAAAAGAAACATTATCAGAAGGAAAATTTTTAGGATTTATTCTTTTTCTTTCAACTCTTTTTACTCTTATTAATCCATTCGGAATAGAAACATATAGAGATGCACTCTATCATTTTATAAATCCGGATCTAAAATTGATTGCAGAATATCTTCCATTCAACGATCTTTCAACTCCATGGTGGAACCTTATTATTGTTGCAACTCTTGCCTTTTGGGGAATAATCATTCTACTTGCAGGAAATAAATTTATTAAAAAAATTCCTGAAACATCAATATTCTGGGTTATATATACACTCTCTCTTTTTGTAAGAAGATATTCATGGATGATGTTCTATCTTTCGATTCCATTATTAAAACCGATCGTTCAATTCCTTGAGCCAAATCAAAAAAAATACCAATATATATCAGGTAGCATAATACTTTTCCTTGCAATAACTTTTGTTGTTTTTTCCAAATTTCCATTTTCGCAGTATTATAATTTTTCCTGGAATAAATATTGCAGCATTAATTATTGCTCGACGAAAGCGGCAGATTTTGTTATTGGAAATAAGATAAACCAAAGAGAACTTCTTACAATGTATAACTGGGGAGGTTGGATTATCTGGAATTATCCCGAAATTAAACCAACCATAGATGGCAGAATGCACCTTTGGAAAGACAAAAAAGGATATAGTGGTTTTGTTGATTATTACGAATACGAGCAAAACCTTAAGGATATAGACGAATCTAACTACAATGCAGTTTTGATGTCACCAGAAAAGCATGTCTACAAAAAACTTTTAAAACTTACAAAAGAAGGAAAATGGAAATTAGTGTATGAGGATGACTATTCCGGAGTTTTTGTAAGAAAATAAAAAAAATTATTTTAGAAGTTTTGCTATTGCAACAAACCTCTTACTATCTAGAAATCCTGTGCATGTATATAAAGTTATCCTACTGTCAGTTGTCTGAGATAAAATATGAGTTTGACTTGGAGTAACTATATGTGTAAATTCGACCTTGAATTTTTTTCTCTCCCCCGTATTCATTACGACTTCTATTATATCTGCCGGTTTTATTTTATTTAAATTCCCAAGAAGATTTGGAAAGTTATGCCCGTACAAAATTGCGTTTCCCTTACTTCCCGGAACGGGAGAAGAAGAAAGATAAGAAATCCCATTTTGAGTTGCTTCCCATTTCCCATTATCAATTTTTGCAGGATATATTCCGCTATCTATCTTTAATGCTGAGATAATTATTCTTACGGGAATTATCTTAGAAGAAACAGTTTTACTTATTTTTAAATCTTGAAATTCTAGTTTTCTCGAGCTATAGCGATCCAAAAATAAATATGTTCCAAAAAAAATTAACAAAAAACCTGAGAAAATTAATATTTTAGAAGCAGAACTCATCTTCGTTATCCATTTTATTTTTTCTTTTTAAGAGAAAGGGAAGCTCCGCTACCAAGAAGGATAAATCCGGTGAGAATAACCGTTAATATAAATAATATATTTCCGGTTGTTGCAAGTCCAAGTACTGTTTCTGTTGAGGTACCCAAGACAGATCCAGCATTTGCTGTTCCACCTATTCTGTCTGAAGATGCACATGCATAATTTGAATTTTTTGCAAGATATGGTCCTTGATCGAGACCCCACGCAGATCCGTCGGGAATTGAAATCCAACCCTGGCTAATTAATATATTTTTTTCATCCTGCGTAAGATTTGATACCTTCCACCAATTAGTCTGAATACCTTCTCCGTCAGTCGTACACAAACACTGAGTAAGAGTTTCATCAGTTAATGTATATACAGTATCCTTTCCTGTAAACGCTGAGGTATTTCCGGCAACTCCATGAGCTCCTGAATCATATGAAGCCTTAACTTGACCTTGAGGATTAGCGCAGACCGGAAATGTGGGAGCTGTTACTGCATATGCTTCTCCAATAAAGGCCGATAATAAAATCGTTATTAATAATACTTTTATCAATAGGTTTTTTCTTAGCATAAAATAAATTAAGGCTGTTTTTTTAATTATAAAAATGTTATAGGATTATATCATACTATATCAAAAAGTCAATAGAGACATCCTATAACATAGAAAGAAAGTTAGAAAAGATCTTGGATGAATTTATTTAATTTAAATACTAAATCTTCATTTTCTTTTTTTAGAATTACTATTACACCATCTGACCTGGCTAAGAGAATTTTTTTAGAAAAATATCCTTCGGCTCTTATCTCTACATTTTTTGAATTATTAAAGTAAGGAATGTTAAAAACTCCATTGTTATCCGAAACATAATGCCTCCCGTTTAAATTTAAATTAGCATTTTTTACTATAGATCCGGACGAATCTTTTACAATAACTCTAGCAATAGGAGCCTTGAATGCTGATCTGAGAATTTCAACAGCTTTTCTCTCCGCCCCATCCTCAGACCAAAGAGCGGTTGAACTTCCTGTATTAACCCAGTAACTAATTCCAACAACTTCAGGCATTTCGGAAAGCTTTAAAAGAGCTTTATTTATCCAATCTGACTGCTCTTGTTCGCTCATTTTGCCGTTTATGTCAGGTATTGGTACTCCAAATTCCCCAAGAACTATTTTTCCTCCCGAACTTTTCGAAATAGACTTAATATCATCAGCTAATTTTTCGGGGCTTGAAACGTAATGGTCAATTGTTACTATTCCATCAAGAGCATGGGTTGTGGCAGAATCCATAATAATCCTCGCGACATCACCGTTCATAGAATTATAGTTTGAATCAACATCTTTCCCAATTGCCTGGAATGCATTCTTCGTAACTTTATATTCATCTACTAAAAATTTTCTGTGACCTTCAATGTCGCCATTTTGGCGGGGATCTCCTGGTCCGCCATTTTCACACTCGGGACAGGCGGAAAAAACGTCTCCATCAACAAATAATCCTGGGTTATTAAGAATAAAATTTCGCGTTTTTTCGATATGCTTTTTTCTGTCGATCTTCTCATATTCAAACCACTTTTCCCATCCAGACCAATTACCCCTAAACCAAACGTTTAAATTATTTCTTCTAGCCTCATTTACCCATCTTTTTAAGAAAGGATAAAATTCTTCGTCATAAGGCGTTGCAATACCTATGTGAGTTGCCCCTGTTGCTGCGATATCCTCGACTTGCTGCTTAATTATCTCATCGTAAGTTAAATCATTAAGTTTTTCCTGCGCTACATCACGCGAATATTTCATAGTATCAATTGATTGAAATTCCCATAGAGTAACCCGCTTATTTTCTGATTCGGACTTACCAAAACTAAATAGCAATTTAAGCAATATAAAAACAGCAATAACTATAAAGATTTTTTTAATCATATTATTTTTGTTTTCCCAAGATGGGCTTCATATTAAGGTTTTGCACGTATTCTTCTTTTATTTCATAAATATCTGCAAAAGAATAATGATTTATAAGCTTGTAGTTTCCATCCCTATATGCTTTTGTCTTTCTGACCAACTTAAATGTCGAATCGTTTAAATCGTTTGTACGCATAACAATCCATCGAGCCCAAAGATTAGGAGATGCAGTTGCTAAATCCCAGTATTCGCCTGTTCCTTCATGTATAAATTTGCTCATTGGAAGACCCGATGAAAATATTATTGCGTCATGGGATGCGGCTGAAATTAATACAAAACCGGGCTTATTTTTTGCATTGCTGCGAAGCCATCCGGAAACCTCCGAAACATTTTTTTGACTTGACCCTACTCTTGCATCATCAATTGTTACTGCATCAAGATTGACAAATGAAAAAAATAAAACAAAAACCATAAGTCCTATTAAGACAAGCTTAAACTGATTCATCTTATGCAGCAAATATCCAACAAAGATCGCAATTGCAGGCATCATGACAATACCATATCTTACGTTAAACCAGGTATTTCCAGATAAACCTTGAATGAATAAAACCGATTGCCCTAAGTAGAGTGACAATATATTAAAAATTAAAGGAGCTAGAAGTGCTGATACTGCAATTTTTACAGATGTTTTTATTTTACGATCTACGCATAAAACAATTGCACCTATGAGACCAAGCATGGCAATAAAAGCATTGCAATTATACGCGACCGAATATAGGTAAATTTTTATCGAAAGCAAGAGATTTCCTTTAGTAGCAAGATTTCCTGCTAATTGTAATTGCTCTTGCTGAATATATGCTGAAAAGGGACCGAAAATAAAATAAAGGGGATCTTTGAAAATAAGAAGATTCCACAAAAGCCACAATACTACTCCAAAGCCCGCAAGAGTTGAGTATAGAATAACTATTCCTTCCGTTGTCTTATAACCTCTTTTTCGTAAAACTTCAACTATTATTAAAAAAACTGAGAAAAGAAAAAGAAACCAACCGTCATAGCGGACTAGAGTCGAAAGCATTACAAAGAATGCGGACTTTATAAGATTTAAAATATTTTCATTTTTTGACCAAAGCATAAGATAGTAAACTCCGGCTGTCATAGTCATAACAAGCAATAGCTCTGTCATGGCAGTCGACTGAAGGTACAAGACATTAAGATTGACAGAAAATATTACAACCCCAGTTAAACGTCCTACAAAACCAACCTTAAGTTCCTTTAGGAAGGAGTAAATAATAAGTGCTGTGACAACAAAAGATATCATTGACTCTAATGCTCCCGAAAGTCCCGAATGCCACATAAAATCATTCCAGACAGTTGGAATCATTAAAATATGAGGAAGCGGTAACCATACGCTACCAAGCTGTGCAATGCCAGGTTTTAACCCTTCAACAACACGTCTTCCAATATCTAAATGTGACCTAGCATCGTTATAAGAAAGACCAAGTCCATTCTGATAAAAGATAAAGAAGGAGAAGCTTGAAACAAGAATTAAAAAGAAAAGAATAATTTGAATAACATACTTACTTAAAAACTTTCTAATAAAACTTATGGCTCTGTTATTTTCTGAAATATTTATTGATAATTCGCCTGTTCTAAAATTAAACATTTTCTTCTCCTTTTCTATGTAAATTTAGATAGTAATAAATAATAATAGCTCCAACAAAAAAACATATTGAAACAGTTAATATTAAATAAAAGGCGACAGAAGATAAGTAGTTATTTAAAAATGTTTCATAAATAAAAGACTTAGTATTTCCAGAAAGCAAAAAATCCCAATTTCTGACATAAGTATATTTTTGAACAGCGCCAGATATTTTTTCAAGATTTAATACCTCAGGCTGAGGCGGTATAGCGCTTGTTGTAATTGCCCCTAAGGCATTGACTGCAATTGAATAAAATGTTGCTATGAGAAATACAATAAGAAGCAGTATTTTTTTATTCCAATATGTTAGAAATAAAGCAATAAATATAGACAGAATAGCATAGCTTGGAATAAGATAGCGTGAACCAAAGGCCCATCCTCCCCATGGATCCCCCCACATCGAATAAAGTAAAATATTTGCACCAATTATTCCAGATAATAACGGCATCATTGCAACCTTTTTTTTGATTGCGAGAATCATCCCTGCAATTCCAAATAAAATTACAGGGGTATAATAAATTAAACCTCTGCCGGAACTTACAAAATGCACATAGAATCCATTCAAAATATTCCTTGCGTTAAAAAATCCGACAGCTGTTTTTTTTGCAATTGCTTTTTCTTTTTCTCTCGTTTGCAGAGTAGAGAATGATGGCAAATCTTCGGGCTTATCTAAGTTTTTTTCTGTCTGAAGAGTGCCAGATAATTGAAAGAAATTACCATATGAAACATGATTAAACCAAAGAAAAAATAGTATTGGGATAATCATAACAAAAGGAGTAAAAGCCTTAAATAAATTAATTTTCACAAAAAAATTCTTTTTTAATTTACCAATCGATATTATTCTACTGATTGCGTATGCTCCCAGAGGAAACATAAAAAAAAGATTCGGATAATCAAGAGAAATTGCAGCAGCACATGAGAAAAACACGACTACTAGAGGCCACGCTTTCTTGGATTTTAGCAATGCATAAATACTCAAAAGTATCAAAAAGGTTGAAGCATGATGCTGGTACAAATTTACGGCATAAGCAAATGCAGGAGTTGCAAATAAAAAAACTGCAGAAGCAATTGCCGCTGTAATTCTATTCGCTCCAAGTCGAATTGATATAAGTTTTATGAGAATTACGTTAAGTATTGCAAAAAAAGAAATAGTTGCAAAAGTTCCAACCTGTGATATTCCAAAATACTTACCAAAAACATATCCTGGAATTGTTAAAAAAGATAAAAGCGGAGCAAATAGAGATACAAATTTACCATTATGGACAGCAACATCTGGGCTTGCAAATTTACCAATATTATCTGAAAATTGAAATGATTTATCTTCCACCAGTGAATAAGTCAAAGCAAACCTACCTCTTTCTGGCGACAATTCAAATGGTCCATTATTTTTCCAATGTGCCTGATTTATGGAAGAATCTGTAGGATTTCCTTCAGCTCCACGAAGAGACAATCCTAACACAATTAGACAAAACAAGGATAATAAAAATGTACTAAATAAATTTTTATGCATAATCCATTTTTAGTTATTCAGATTTATTTTTTTTGTTTTTATAACTTTGTTACAAGCTCTAGCTGCAGCTATTGCAGCATAATTTTTATTTTTTTTCATACAATAAATTAAGAGTTAAAAATTAAGAGTATATTAGATTCCACTATTCATATCACTCTGTATCTCAGAGGCAGACAGTGCTCTGTTGTAGACTCTTAACTCATCGATAAGTCCATTAAAGTATTCTCCCCATATGGTATTTCCTCCGATACGAAGAGAATTT
>JANWJT010000017.1 GCA_025451755.1 Candidatus Microgenomates bacterium | reverse complement strand
GTTCTTTCTTATTCGACTCCGTGGGAACTAGCTGTTGCTGTGATTCTTTCTGCAAGAAATACCGATAAAAAAGTTAATGAGGTAACAAAAGATCTATTTAGTAAATACAAAACTATTAAAGATTATATAGATGCTGATATAAAAGATTTAGAAAAAGATTTATCAAAGCTAGGTCTATTTAGACAAAAAACAAAGTTTATTAAAAATTCTGCCGAAATTATTTTGAAAAAACATAACGGAGAGCTTCCAAAAAGTATGGGCGAACTAACTTTACTTCCCGGAATTGGAAGAAAAACAGCAAATATAATTTTGGGGAATGTTTACGGAATAGTTGAAGGAATTGCGGTCGATACTCATGTTACCAGACTTTCTAAATTATTCGGACTTACCAAAAACTCCGATCCAAATAAAATTGAAAAAGACTTAATGGAAATAATTCCAAAATCAGAATGGTTAGATTTCACAAACAGAATTATTGATTATGGAAGGTTATATTGCCCAGCCCACTGCAAGCACAATCAATGTCCTTTGAAAAGATTTATAGAAAAGTGAATTAAAAGCGTTCGCGTAAATGTCGTCTTTGTTCTTCAACCATTCTTTTTTGTCCTTCCGGAGTAACTGTTGTTTGATTTAGCAACGTTTCAGCAAGATCATTTATGTATGCTCCTCGGTCCATAATAGCCTGTGATCTATTCCAATTATATGCTCCCCTTAATTTTCTCTCACTTATAGGAAGCGTCCCGTTTCCATGTTCAAATCTGAATTGCATAATACCCCAGAGCAATTTCCTTCCAGCATCTTCATATAAACAGCGCCAATGGCCTCCCTCATCAAGAGGGGTTCTTCTTAGTCCTGCTTTATATGCTTTTAATGCTTCTTCAACAGCTTCTTTTCCTTGAAAAGTTGTTATCTGATCAAAGGATCTGATTCCCCAATGCTCGGCTGTACCTTCATCTAAGTCTTGGCCTACATGAGGTCTCATTATATCCAGAGCTTTATCTATAGAAATACCTTTGGGCTTCATTAAAAAGGATTATATCTCGACTATTTAGGTATTTCAAGTCTGAATTTAAACTATTGAGTAAGCAATTTCTCTTTCCCGAGGGCCGTTTAGTTCAACAAGTATTACTCTTTGCCACGTGCCCAAAGATAAAGTTCTATTTTCAAAAATTAAAGACAACGATGTTCCTATAATCAATGAGAGAATATGATCTGGTGTATGAGACGGATCATGTGGATGACGATATGAAATTTTGGGAAGCAATTTTCGTAAAGATTCAAGGAAATCCAAGTCTGTTCCGGGATCCAAATCGGCAGTAGTCAAAGCGCATGTTGTGTGAAGAACCGAAAGAATGCAAACTCCGCTTTTTTTATTTGAATCTTTAATTAATTTATTTATTTGACCTGTTATATCTACTACTCGGTCTTTCTTGGAAGTTTTTACTTGAAATGTCTTCATTTGTCTTTCTCAAAATCAAGAGCGCAGGAATTTATGCAATAATGCTTACCAGTTGATGAATCGTCGGCGTCAAACACATGACCAAGATGACTACCACAGTTTTTGCAAGTTACTTCCTTGCGATTCATGCTCCAACTAGAATCATCCTTAAGTTCAATGGCATCACTTTTTGCAACTTCGGAAAAGCTGGGCCATCCAATCAACCCAGGGGTTTTTGAATCGTATTTTGTTTCGCTCTTAAAAAGCTCGGCGCCACAAACACCACAGGTGTATATTCCTGTTTCATTGTGATTCAAATATTTACCGCTAAAAGGTGGTTCCGTTCCTTTTTCGAGAAGTACTCTTTGCTGTTCAGGGGTTAGTTTTTTCTTAAGTTCCTCAAGCTTCTTGGAATCCATATACTATATTATATTATAGCAATTCCGAGGCTAAAAGACCAGAGTAGACATAAGAAAAGAATAATTGTAAAATTACCTCATGAGTACAGGAGCAGAAACAAGAGCAGGAATTGTAGGCTTCAAAGATAGCTCCCTTTCTATGGACAGGGACATTGAGCGACAAATACAAGAATTTGATTATACCCAAGACCCCGAATTTTCAGAAGAAACCCATCCCGCCAAAATAACAGAAACAGATATAATATGGGGAGATTTAACAGAAGCGATATATCAAGGTACGGAAACAAGAAGAGGATATAAAAGACTACCGCCATTTAGAAGAGTTTATTTTGGTGGTGATCGCATCGAGTATTATGGAAAGAGGAGACTTGGTCCAAACGAAGATCCTCCAACAAGAAAAAGGCAAGACGATCTAAGGCAATATGGCGTTGTTCCCGTAGAGACAATTACAGCCGAAGACCTAGCGAAAGAAAGAGGATTAATTCCACCGGCTGAACTACATACCATACATGCATTTAAAGTCATTGAAGACGATGTGCCATATTTTGTTTCGGGAGCAAAAGGAATGTTTATACATGTTAAAGGATTATCGCGAGCATACGGTCAGTGGGACTTGGAAGAGACTGAACATAGCGAGGCTCTTGGGTTTATACTTGAGCATGCAGGCGGATGGGATAGAAAGAGTGTTCTGGACAAAGAATATTATCTAACTCAAATGCAAACCTGGGAACCACCCTTCAAAAAAAACTTAGAAATTGTTGCATATGCAAGAAAACAGGAGAGAAATACACACGGAAATTATAATGCCCTAGCGAGAGTTTTAAGAGAGCATGGCGCACATAATAGCGCTTTGATTGTAACTAGAATTGGTTCAGATGAGCAGTTTCATGGCGAAGGATTTGAAGACTATATGGAAGCTTATGCCAGTATAAGTCCTGAGCACAGAGTGGAAGCAGCTAAAGCTGTGCTAAGAGTTGCATATCATTTTCGAATGCCTTCCCAACACCTAATGAGAGATAGGGCGCGAGATGTCAAGAATATAGTAAGTACAATTGGCTATAGTGAAGCGGAAGTAGAAAATATGCTTAGAGCAACACTTAATGAATATTCCTTTATTCCCAAACCTGTCATAGAACCACTTGTAGCAAGCTACACTGAAGCAGAGAAGAAAAGAACAAGGCCTATTTTTGAAAAACAAATAAGAGACAAGGTTATTGCAAGACGTCAGAGTAGATTAGATACAACTCAAAACGGAAACGGATAATAATCAACTTAGTTTTTTGTATCGAAAACAATCTACGAGATGATCGTTAACCATTCCCGCTGCTTGCATAAATGCATAACAAATAGTTGACCCTACAAATTTAAATCCTCTTTTTTTTAAATCCTTACTCATATCATCGGACTGTTTAGTTTTTGCAGGAATACTGGATAATTTTTTGAATTTATTGATGACTGGTTTGTCTCCGACAAATTGCCAAATATATTTATCAAAATTTCCAAATTCTTTTTGTATTTCAAGAAATTTTTCTGCATTTATAATTGCAGCATTTATCTTGGCGCGGTTTCTTATAATTCCAGTGTCTTTAAGAAGGTTTTTATATTTAGCTTTTCCGTATTTTGCAATCTTTTCTGGATTAAAATTATCAAAAGCTTTTCTAAAATTTTCTCTTTTATGCAAAACTGTCCGCCAAGAAAGTCCTGCCTGAAAAGCATCTAGGAGCATGTATTCAAACAAAAGTTTGTCGTTATGAACCGGAGCTCCCCATTCCTCATCGTGATATTTAATCATAAGGGAATCATCGCCCGGCCAATTACATCTTGACATACGGAAAATTATATCAGAAGAATTAAAAAATTAATCGCACTCGAGGGAACTTCGACACTGTGCTTTTGCATCTGCCGGGAGAGAATTGCAAACCGAACACTTGTCTAAGTCGCTTACTCCTGTTGGAACACCAGAAGGAATGGTCATTGCACCCATTTCGCTAAACTTTACATTTGCAGGAGGAGTAAAAACAGAGCTATCTACGCTCCAGCCCGAGCAATTATAATCGATCAATTTATTTACATCTACTGACTGTTGGCTTTGGTCGCTTCCTGTTGGAGCCGTCATTTTTTCTGGATCAAACTCCATTTTGAATCCTGTTGTCTGACCGTCCATCCATGTATAACTTGTCTTGTCGCTTACTATCATGTGCATCATTATACTTTTTCCTCCGACAGAAGAATTGAAATCTCCTCTCATTTTTCCATTATCAATATACGTAGTTCCTTCAACATCAACAGACTCCGATTTATCTTTAAAAGTGCATTTCTGAGCCTGTCCTGATGCAATAAGATCTTTAAGGGATTTCTGATTATTAGACGATGCGGGATTTTCGCTTTGCGTAGGTTGAGTAGAAACAGGAGTCTTTGAAGAATTATTGGACATTATAAATGCCGCTCCTCCCAAAACTACTATTAAGATTACTGCGCCAATTGCAAGAAGAACCTTGTTATTCATTCTTCCTGATTTTATCATACAAAACGCATTTGTAAAGAGGCAATTGAAATTTATGACTTAAGCGGCGTATCTTCCGTAGGAATAATCTTATCTCCGGTTTTAATTACAATCGGACGGATAAGATTTACTCCTATCATTGCTAGCTTATGCCCAAATCCTCCAATAAAAGTCATGAGCAAAAAGTGCGCAGAAAGATTTAGAGCGTTATCCAGTGCGCCAGGAGGAATTATATTAAGACTTGGGAGAATAGCCGATAAATTGGGCTGGCCGGTTGAATTTAAAGAATCTAAATCGATATTTGATACCGGAGAAGGAGTACTTTTTGTCGAAGCGCTGAAATACGTGGGATGGATTATATTTGTAAATGCGAGAATTACAAGAACTACCGAAAATACCATTATAAAAACGCCAGCGCTTAAAAAAGCATATCCAGAAGTTTTACTATCCATAAAACCATCATAAACAACACATTTTGTATTTGCAACAAATTACTTATCTCTAAAAAGCATCCTGTTGTAAAGTTGTCTTACTAACTCAACATCTCTTTTGCAGTATTCATAAATTTCTTTATATTTACCAGACAAGAAAAAATCGTAAACCTGAGAACCCTTAATTCCTCCATCTTTTGAAGTTGGCAAATTTAAAGCCTTTGCTAATGCGTCGAGGGTAATGTAGGAATTGCTCCATTTTTCCCATTCTCTCATTGTGTCGAAAATTGGAAAATTTCGGTATCTGGCAAAAGATAAATTTAAGTGTTTAGCGCAGGGCTTTATTTTATTTATTACTGATCTTTTAAATATAAATCGAAGATCGAAATCCATAATATTATGACCGATAAAACAATTTGCCTGTTCGGAAACCTCCCACCACTCTTTAAGTATCTTCTTTTCGTCCCCGGAAATTATTTCTACTTTACCATCTTCTAGCGCATAGCCAATACAAAAAATTCTTCCAAAATCTCCGGAGATTGCAGTATCTCTGTAGAGCTGGTCCATGTAACTTTCGCTTGTATCGGGCTCTTTATACTTCTTTTGTTTTTCTAGAACTAGATCTATTGCAGTCTTTTTATTGCCTTCCTCGGCAGGAATAGTTTCGATATCTAAAAATATATTCACAATAGATAATTATAGTATAAAGGATTGAGAAATGAAATTGAGATAGGTAAGACTGTATGATCTCCTAGATTCACCAACTGACCTCCGAGGAATTGAGGTCAAGATTAAATATATTTTGCCCCTTGACTTGTCCGTGTAGTTATTGCCTTCCCAATTTCTACTATGGCAGAAACGTCTTTCCTATCTTTCAGCTTATTTATTGCTGTTTGATTTTTCAGTATCCCATCTTTGGAGGTTGCATCAAATGCATTAACAGCTGTTTGCCAATTACAATCAACTAACGCTTGGTCTCCAAATCCTCTAACAAAAGCTTCTAGATGACTTCTGTCCTTCTCGTGAGGAAAAAGTTCCATTCTGTGTTGCTCACTATCCCATAAATATGTCAGCAAGTAATCTGGTATCTGACTAGGAACATGATCCAGCCCAGGGATTTTAATTTGACCGACTGTAATTTCGGAAAAAGTATATTTATTATCAGGTCCTCCGGGCTCACCACTCATATAATATTTAGCTCCCGCTTCTTCTAAATCCTCTATAAGTTTCTGTTCAGCAAGTTTTATCCGATTATTTTCTTCAATCATTTGAGGAGTCAATCCAAGAATCGACATTACCTCGCTTGATATTTCAGGAATTGAAGTTTCCCCAGATATGCTAACAGGAGCATTGTTTTCATCATTTACCATAGGTTTATGGTACTTGATTCTAAAAATTTTGTCAAAAATTTATATATAATTTGGTGTTCAATCCTGAGTTTTTGAGAATGGAGGAGTTAGGGACTGGGTTGGATTTGGGTTCCTTTTTTAATATTGTGTTTTTTAATTGTTCCTGTGGGGAGTTCGAGGACAATTTTGTAACGGGGGCTCCAAAGAAAAATTCTATTTGGAGAAAGAGATTCTTTAAGAACTGCTACTTTTTTTTGATTGTCTAAAATTAAAACATCAATAGGAAGTTTTAAACCAAATGTATGAATTCCAAAACGTGTTTCAAAAATAATAGGAGCTATACTTTCACGGCCTATTAGTCCGATTGTTTTTTCTTTTAAGGTTTCTAACCTTTTTACTTTTAAATCTACCACTCTATATATAGTATACAGCTCATGTATTTTTTATAAAAATCTGGTATATTAACCTAATGGAAGAAAAATGCCCTAAGTGTGGATCGCCGCTTGCACCAATAACTGAAACTTCTACCGGCAAGAAGCTTCAGAGATGTTCGACCGGAAGTTGGGATGCAGAGGCCAAAAAAAACGTGGGCTGTGATTATATTAAATGGTTTGTTCCCGAACCCGAAACTCTTGATGAAAAATGTCCTAAGTGCGGTTCTCCTGTAATTCTTATGACAACCCGATTTGGAAAAAAGATGAAGAAATGTTCAACCAACTCGTGGAATAAGGAAACAAAAAAAGCAGAGGGTTGTGATTTTGTCGAATGGATAAATGGCACAACCGAGGAGCTTGACGAAGAATGTCCGCAATGCGGAAAAAAACTTGTACTTTATACAACTGCTGCGGGAAAGAAAATGAAAAAATGCTCAACAAGCGGTTGGGACAGTGAGAAAAAAGTTGCTACAGGTTGTACTTATGTTCAATGGCTAAGAGCAGACGAATATCAGAAAAAAGATGAATCAAATGGCGAAGAGTTTCTTCCTCCAGAACCAGAGTCCTAATTATTTTACTTCCAGAAGTTCTATGTCGAAGATTAAAGACGCGTTTGGAGGAATTACAGGAGGAGATCCAGTCTCTCCGTATCCCATACCTGATGGAATTGTAAGTCTTCTTTTTCCGCCGACCTTCATTCCTACAATTCCTTCGTCCCACCCTTTAATTACATTTCCTACGCCAATTTGAGTAGTAAAAGGAGATTTACCAACAGAGCTGTCAAATTGAGTTCCATCCATGAGCTTTCCGGTATAATGGGCTGTAATTGTATCTCCGCTTTTTACCTGCGCTCCTGTACCTACTACTAAATCTTCTATCTTAAGTTCGGCAACAGAAGACGCAGGAGAATTTGATAGAGATTCTGATTGCGTTACTTTTATTGTTGTGTCGTTTGAATTCATAAAAATAAATATTCCTATTATTAGAACTGCAACTATTCCCGCAGCTACTAAGAACCTTTTGTCCATTTTTATATTATACACGAAATAGTTTTATAGAAAAGTTTTCTACTTTACATCCAAAAGCTCTATGTCGAAAACCAGGATTGCATTAGGAGGAATTACTCCCTCAAACCCTTTCTCGCCATAAGCCAGATCGGGCGGAATTATTAACCTTCTTTTTCCGCCAACCCTCATTCCCAAAATTCCCTGATCCCATCCCGCAATTACCTTTCCTGCTCCTATGACAATAGTAAGTGGCTGTTTTCCAACTGACGAGTCAAAAACTTTTCCGTCGGCAAGCATTCCGGTGTAATTTACCATAATAGTATTCCCGCTAGCAGCAGGTGATCCGGTTCCTATCTGCGCATCTACAATCGTAAGTTTTGTTATTGCAACAGAGGTCGGTTCAGCGGGTAAAGTAGGAGTAACTACAGATGATGTAGGAACAGTTGAGGGGATTGAAATCGGAGCATTGTCAAAAGGATTAGTGGGTTTTTTTTGATTTAAAGTAACAAAAATTCCGATTCCTAAAAGAATTAAAAATCCATATGCAATTAAATATTTGTTGTTCATTTTTCCCAATTATACCATGAGCATGTGGAACCTTATTGATTCAAAATGCTATAATCTTAGATATGCTGACAGCCTCGCAGATTATTGAAAAATATATAGAGTTTTTTGAAAAACGCGGACATACTAGAATCTCTAATTCTCCTCTTATTCCACAAAATGATCCGACAACTCTTTTTACATCAAGCGGCATGCAACCACTTGTTCCATTTTTTTTAGGAGAAGAGCATCCACAAGGTAAAAAACTAGTTAATGTACAAAATTGTTTTCGTGCGCAAGACATAGATGAAGTCGGAGATAACAGACACACTACTTTTTTCAGAATGCTTGGAAATTGGTCTTTAGGAGATTATTTTAAAAAAGAACAAATCAATTGGTATTGGGAATTTTTAACAAAGGCAATAGGACTTTCACCAGAAAAACTTTATGTAAGTGTTTTTGAAGGGTACAAAAATATACCGCGTGACAACGAATCGGAAGAAATCTGGACAGAAATTCTAAAAAAAGAAGGTTTTAGTCCAAAAGAAAAAATTTATTTCTATGGTGCCGATAAAAATTGGTGGTCTCGCGCGGGTCTTCCTGAAGCTATGCCAAAAGGAGAACCAGGAGGACCGGACAGTGAGGTTTTTTATGATTTCGGAACAGTACACGATAAAAAATTTGGAGAAGAGTGCAATCCAAACTGCCAATGCGGAAGATTTTTAGAAATCGGAAACTCGGTATTCATGGAATACCAAAAAACTGAAGATGGCTTTAAACCTTTACCAAATAAGAATGTTGATTTTGGAGGAGGACTTGAAAGACTTCTGGCGGCAATAGAAAATCAGGCGGATATTTTTAAAACTTCTCTTTTTTCTCCAATAGTTTCGGAAATAGAAAAGACAACTGGAAAATCTTACAAAGAAAATGTAAAAGCAATACGAATTATTGTTGATCATCTGATTGCCTCTGTGTTTATTTCCGGAAGCGGTGTTACTCCTTCCAACAAAGAACAAGGCTACGTTTTAAGAAGATTATTGAGAAGGGCAATCCGTTATGGAAAACAGCTAGGAGCTACCGAGATATTTACCGCTAAAATTGCTTCTGCAATAATTGATAATTATTCCGACTCAGATCCTCAAATAATTGATAGTAAGAAAACTATCATGGAATTATTCACGGAAGAAGAAAAAAAATTCAATCAAGTTATTCAAGAAGGATTAAAAGTTTCTAAGGATATCATTTCTAACTTAACTCCAATAGAACCAGAAAAATATTCAAAACTAATGCAAGATCCAGACAAGAGCGAATTATTTCGAAATATTTATAGAGGCAAAAATACGAATCTGATAAAAGAGATTGATCTCCCAAAATCAGCTATAAGTGGCGCTACTATTTCTGGACCACAAGCTTTTGATCTTTATCAGTCTTCTGGATTTCCTATAGAGATGGTAATAGAACTTGCTCAAGATCAAAGACTGTTAGTTGATATAGAATCTTTTGAAAAGAAGCTTAAAAAACATCAAGAACAATCACGCATTGGAGGAGCTAAGAAATTTCAGGGAGGGCTTGCAGATCATAGCGATAAAACAGTAATGGGACATACCGCAACGCATCTTTTGCACCAAGCGTTAAGAGATGTGTTGGGAGATAAGGTTTTCCAAACAGGATCAAATATTACAAGCGAGAGAATTCGGTTTGATTTTTCTTATGACAGAAAATTAACCGATGAAGAAATTTTAGAAGTTGAGGAAATAGTAAATGAGAAGATTGAACAGAATTTGTCTGTACATTTTGAAATAATGACGCTTTCTAAAGCAAAAGAGATTGGAGCAATCGGACTTTTTGACGAAAAATATGAGAATGATGTAAAAATATATTTTGTAGGAGATTATTCTAAGGAATTCTGCGGAGGACCTCATGTTGAGTTTACAGGAAAGCTCAAAAGGTTTAAGATAATAAAGCAGGAAAACATAGGACATGGGCAAAGACGAATCTATGCTAGTGTTGGCGCTTTATGAAACTTCCCTCCTTACCGTTTCTTGAAAAAAAAGAAAAAAAGGAATATTTTCTAGCCTTAGTTCTTCGAAACGAAAAGGCAAATGCGGTTTTTTTTGAAGAATCAGCGGGAAAAGTCAACGTACTAGGCAAGCATAGTGAAAGTTTTGAAAATTCAATTGAACAAGCCTCTTTGAACGAATTATTGGATATTCTAGATAAAACAATTTCAACTGCCGAGCAATCTCTCCCTGAAAACATAGAAACAGTAAAAACTGTTTTTGGCGTAAAAGGAACTTGGGTAGAAGACAATAAAATAAAAAAAGAGTACCTTATAAAGCTTAAGAAGATAAGCGATGAACTGGGACTTGTTCCGATAGGTTTTTTAGTTGTTTTTGAAGCAATTGCACATCTACTTCAAAAAGAAGAAGGTGCCCCTGTTACTGCAGTCTTGGTCGAGGCAGGAGAAAAATATATATCTGTAGCAAACATTAGAGCAGGAAGAATTGTAGAGTCTAAAACTTCAGAAATTATTGAATCTCCTGCCCAAACAGTCGACAATCTTTTAAAACACTTTTCTTCTTCCGAAATTTTGCCTGCAAGAATTATTATTTTCAATGGAAATGAAAATGAAGATCAGGAATTTATAAATCATAGATGGAGCAAGGATTTGCCTTTTTTGCACTTGCCTCAAGTATCAACCCTTCCGCCTGAATTTGACGGCAGAGCAATTCTTTTTGGAGCCGCACAGCAAATGGGATTTGATGTTTTTGAAAATGAGCTATCGGAAGGTTTAGAAAAGGGGGAAATTGAAAATATTGATGGAGGTGAAGCTAAAGAATCGGGGGAAGAGACTGAGCCATCAAATCTTGGTGAAAGTGAGACAGAATCTAAAGATAATGAAATTGTAACCGATAAGATTAAAAAAATTCCGGACGAATCCGCAATGGAATATTTCGGCTTTGCAGAAAATAAAGACGTATTAAAAGAACCCCTGTTAAAAAGAGACCCTTTTCAGGAAATCCCTCAAGAAATTTTAAGAAAACAAATAGAGGAAATACCAGAAGAACTTAAAATGGAAAAGGGAGATCAGGAAGAGCTCCCAAGCAATGCAGGAACGATTTTGTTAGGTTTTAAAAATGTATTTTTTAAATTATCAACTGCTATAAGAAAAATTCCATTAACTAAAACTTCAGGAAGAATTCCCTACGCTAGAAAATTTATTATTATTCCTGCAATTTTAATTTTGTCTATTTTAATTATTGGTGTTTTTTATTTCTCTACAAACAAAGCTGTTGTTGTATTAAATATTGATGGGAAAAAAGCAGATAAAACCAGTGATGTAATTTTTTCAAAAAATTCGACAGATCCTTCAAGAAATATTATCCAGGCAGAATTTATTTCGATTTCCGAAGAAGGAAGTGTTTCTACTCCAGCAACAGGGAAAAAAGAGGTTGGAGATAAGGCAAAAGGAACGGTAACTATCTTTAACAACGCTCCAACATCGCAAGCACTAACATCGGGAAAAATTATATCATCTTCAAATGGCCTTGATTTTACTTTGGAAAAAAATATTACTATCTCTTCAGCATCTGGGGATATTTTTTCCGGCACTACCCCTGGAAAAGCAAACGTGAACGTTATCGCAGATAAAATAGGGCAGGAATACAATTTGCCATCAAATACTAAGTTCTCCGTTGAGGGAAGTACAACAATTGCTGCGAAAAATGATAATCCTTTTTCGGGAGGATCCAAAAAAAATATTACTGTTGTCTCAGAGGATGATATTGCAAAGCTTTTGGAAGAATTGCCAAAAAATCTAAGAGAAAAAGCAGAGGACGATTTATCTAAAAAAGCATCTGATGATAATATCTTGCTCCCAGTATTTATAAATACAACCGTAAGTAAAAAAGATTTCGACAAAGATGTGGATGACGAGGCAAAACAAATAACTCTTAAAGGATCTGTTAATTTTGAAGGCGCAGCATACAAAAAAATTGATGCTACAAATTTTGCCAACGAACTTTTAAAGACTAGCATTTCAGATGAAGAAAATGTTGATGTTAACAGCATTAAGGTTGAAGTTAGAAACGTAAAAGAGAATAAAAACAAAGAGGTAAATGCAAACGTAACTATTGTAGCCCGTATTATTCCAAAAATAGATGAGTCTGGACTAACAAAACAAATATCAGGAAAGTCTTTTGCAGAAGCTCAAGATATTCTAGGAAAGCTTCCACAAGTATCAAGTACTGATATTGATTTATCTTTTACTATTCCGTTTTTCCCAAAAAGACTTCCCTTTTCATCCCAGAATATCAAGATTGTTACTAAAATAAATGGGTAAATACTACTACGAAAAGGCGGACAAAATTTTAAGAAAAAAAACTTTACGTCTTTTAAGTCTTTTAATCCTTTTTACAGGACTCGTTATTATTTTTTATATATTTTATCCGCTTGTATCCTGGCAAGTTTATTTTGCTCCGGCATTGGCATCATCTAAAATACAAGCTCCTATTCCAAGAGCAACAGTTGTAAATTCTTCTGAAATTGGGAGTCTGATTTCCCAGGCAGGAAATCTTCTCTCGGGAGTTGATTATACGAATGCTCAAAATTGGTTTCCGGGTTTTAATCCAACAGCAGTTCAAGAGCGAAAAATTTCTTCTTATACAATTTCTATTCCAAAACTTAAAATTAATAATGCAACAGTCTCAACTATCGATAACGATCTTGCAATTCATCTTGTCAATTATCAGGGTACTGCTTTCCCTCCAGATAAGGGAACTGCAGTAATTTTTGGACATTCAACACTTCCTCAGTTGTTTAATCCAAGTGATTACAAAACCATCTTTGCAAACGCATATCAATTAAAAATAGATGATGATATATATACTTATATCGATGGCGTTTCTTATAGGTACAAGATTTTTAATATTAGTGTGGTTGAACCAGCCGATACATCTATTTTTGAGCAAAACTATGACAATTCCTATTTAACACTTGTTACCTGCACGCCTCCCGGAACAATCTGGAAAAGACTTATCATAAAATCAAAGCTTGAAAAGATTTAAAAATGGAAGAAGAGAATAAATTTAAAACTATAGCAATTAAAATTTGGCCAACAGTTTATAGAATAATAAATTCACTTATGTACTTTATAATTTCTCTTATTAAGGCCATTGTTTCTATTGCTATAAATCAAATAAAAGGAGGGAAAGGTGTATGAAAAAGCATATTTTTTCAAGCGAAGAAGAAGAGCTTGCAAAAGCACTTGAGGCAATTCAAAAAAAACTTGTAGGCAAAACTCTTACATATAAAGAAATCTACTCCATTATGGATGAGATTTCAAGAAACAGACTAGGAGAGGTATTAACCACTTATTTTGCCGCTTCGGGGTATTCAAAAGGATTTACAAATAAGGAGCTCTATTATTTAACTCGTGCAATGGTAGATACAGGAGAACATCTTGAATTCTCAGGAATTGTTGCCGACAAACATTCAATCGGAGGAGTTCCCGGAACAAGAACAACCCTAATAGTTGTTCCAATAATAGCAGCTGCCGGTTTTACTATTCCAAAAAGTTCATCTCGTGCAATAACTACACCTGACGGAACGGCTGACGATATGGAAGTTCTGGCTCCGGTAGTTCTAAGTAAAGATAAGATTTATAAAATCGTTAAAAAAATAAATGGCTGTATTGTCTGGGGAGGAAGTTTTAACATTGCTCCTGCAGACGACATAATTATAAATATAGAAAAACCTCTTCTCTTTGAAAGCTACGATAAAATACTGGTTTCTATAATGGCCAAGAAGATCGCTTTCGGATCAAATCATGTTGTTATTGATCTGCCCTATGGAAAGTCGGTAAAAGTGCACAATGCAAAAGATGCAGAAATCTTAAAAGGGAAATTTCAGTATCTTGCACGAAAGTTTAAAATAAGAATAAAAGTTTTAATTCATAAGACAGATGAGCCGGCAGGAAGAGGCATTGGACCTATTTTGGAGAGTCGCGAGGCGCTAAGAGTTCTTCAGCAAAAATCAAATAGGCCTTTAGATCTTGAACAAAGAAGTCTGAATATCGCAACCGAACTCCTAAAACTTTGTTTAAGAGACTCCGATAAAGAGCTTAAAGAAATTGTAAAAGAAAATTATGGAACTTGTTATAATTGGGCAAAAAAAATTCTAGAAGATGGCGATGCCTTTTTAAAAATGCAAGAAATAATAAAAGAGCAAGGCGGAAATTCAAATATAGATAGTGAAGACTTAAAGCCAGGAAAACTTTCTATCAGAATAAGATCTGTAAAAAGAGGAACTGTAAAAAGAATAAACAGTAAGAATATTACCATAATCGGAAGACTATTGGGCGCTCCAAAACAAAAGGGATCAGGAATTTACTTAAATAAAAAAATTGGCGAAAAAGTTAGAAAAAATGATACAATCTGTACATTATACAGCGAAAGTATGTATAATCTTAAAAACGGAAAAAGTTCGCATGAACGTTTTCCAATAATGACAATAGCATGAAGAGATTTATTATTTTTTTTGCAGTACTCGTTTTGTTTGCCGGTTCGACTATTATATGGTGGAAAAACGGAAGCCGTGCGCAAGATTCCGCAAATAGCAGTCCTCAAATTTTCGTAGTTTCAAAAGGAGAAGGCGTAAGAGAAATCGCTAACAATCTTAAAGGTCAGGGTTTAATTCGCGACCCAATAGTATTTTTTTTACTAACCAAAAAAATGGGGGTGGATAAAACAATTCAAGCTGGTGACTTTAGACTAAACCCTTCTATGAACGTGTATGAAATCATAGAAGATCTGGAGCATGGAACATTGGATATTTGGACAACAATTCCGGAAGGACTAAGGGCCTCTGAAATAGCAAAGATACTAAAAGATAAAATGCCTACTTACCAAGATTACTGGCAAACAGAGCTCCAAAAGAATGAGGGGTATTTGTTTCCAGACACTTACCTTATACCAAGAGACGCCGACGTAAATATGATCATAAATATACTTAGAAATAATTTCAACAAAAAATATTCCACGTTAGACACATCAAAATCTAAGTTTTCTCAATCAGAAATTGTTACTATTGCATCCCTAATTGAAAGAGAAGCGCGTCATGACGTGGATAGACCGCTTGTAGCAAGTGTGATAACAAACAGATTGAATCTTGGCATGAAGCTTGATATAGATGCAACAATTCAGTATGCCCTAGGGTATCAAGCAAACGAAAAAAGGTGGTGGAAAAGATCTCTGACTAACATCGATAAGCTCCTTCAATCTCCATATAATACTTATAGAGTAGCTGGACTTCCTCCTGCTCCCATAAGTAATCCCGGTCTTGAAAGCTTAAGGGCTACAATCAGTCCTGCAAAAACTTCTTATCTTTATTACATTACCGATAGAAATGGTGTTAATAGATATTCAGAGGACTTAGAAGGACATAACGCAAATATTCAAAAATACGGCCTCTAGCTTCTAAACGGCGCAGGAAGATTGCAAAATTTTCATTGATCATATTTGCGCCATCTGTCATTTTTATTAATTAGAGTTACCCGCGTTGTGAGCATGAAAATTTTGTGAGCGACCTCAGCGCCCATTTGAAGGACTATTTTAGGAAGTTTTTCTTCGGAAGAATCTTTTGCGGACTGATTTTATTTCTTCTTCAGGCTCTTTTGATTGCGGATCTTTAGAGACCCCGTTTCCACTCATAGATGGTCTTTCTATAACCTCGTCGATATCTTCTTCATCTTCTCCCAGATCTTCCCTGCCCATTTGAGCTTCTAAAATTTCCGAAAGTCCTTCGACGCCTTCTTCGGTAATCATCTTTAAAATTTTCTTCCCTTTTTTTGTTCCAAGCAAGAAAACAAGACCTCCGCCCAGGATTGCTCCCCATAATAATCCATCAAAAAATTTACTTCCGTTGTTGTTATTCACTTTATTCGTCTCCTCTTGATTCTCTCCTACCAGATGGTGTGGTTTTCTTTTTAAAAAGTTGTGCAATAGCAGAACCGGCTTTAATTCCCGTTGCTAAACTTGAAAGGTTTGAAATTGGACCGGAGACGCTTTCTGTTATAACACCTGTGTCATCCAAAACCTTATTTGCTTTATTAATAGTCTGTCTTAACTCTTTGAGGATAAAAAATACCTGAATACCCAAAACCAAAAGAAGAATAGTTAAAACTATTATTACTAAAAACAATGCTGTCTGGGCAGGATCTATCATAGTCTATTAAGAGTAGCATTAGAATAATTTACTGTCAACCCCGATCAAATCGGGGTCAACCGTAACTATATATAACAAACGATTTTATTTTATTACAACGTGGCGTGTGAGAATAGTTTGTTTGCCAAAGCGATTGACTGCCTTTACGGTTATTGTAGTTTTTCCGGAAAATCCTGTGATTTCTTTTCTAAAACCTCCATCCTGATTTACCGAAACAGGTTCATCATTAACTGTAATTGTCGAATTAGGATCTGTTTTTCCCAAAACCAAAATTGTTGAGGACGATAAAACTGCCATTTCTAATGGACTGTTTAATGTAATCGGGGGATTTACGAAAGCGTATCTATATTGAAAAACTAAAAATCCCAAAAGGAATATAAAAAGGAAAGCAGTAAGAGTTACTGCCTGTTTTATTTTAAATTTTTTAAGCGGTACCTCTTTTTGCCTAACCAAGCCCTCAGGCAAAACTTTATAAACTTTTTCTGCATCAAATTCTCGTCTAAAAAGTGGCAGTATTTCTTTTTCCGGAATCTTTAAAAATCTACTATAATTTCTGACAAAACCATGAGCATAAGAAGGCGATGGAAGCTTTTCGTATTCCCCTTTTTCTATTGCTTCTAAAAATTCTGTTCTAATTTTTGTAGCATTTGAAACTTCCGAAATGGAAAGCCCACGACTTTTTCGTTCGTCTCTTAGTTTTTGCCCCGCTCTTATCATTGTTATTGTCCATTGAGACTATTGATAATCTCATCGGCATTTCTAACCAAAACGTCTCTTGGTTTTGATCCTTCAGCATGTCCTACTATTCCTGCTTCTTCAAGCTGATCCAGAATTCGGGCTGCTCTTGAGTACCCAATAGACAGACGCCTCTGAAGAAGCGACGCAGAAGCTCTATCGTGCTGACAAACGGTTCTTATTGCTTCTTCAAAGAGTCCATCTCTTGCATCCGAACCATATTGCGCTCCTCCTTTTTTTGTAACAAGGGGCGTTTGCGTAACCTCTTCTGTATATTCAACTGGTGGACCTTTTTCTTTAAGATAGTCAACTAATTTTTTAACTTCCTTGTCCGAAACGAATGCTCCCTGAATACGAGTCGGTTTTGCCTGATCGGGTGGAGTGTAGAGCATGTCTCCCCGTCCTAAAAGCTTCTCAGCTCCCGGAGTATCTATAATTACTCTTGAATCAACCATAGAAGAAACATTAAAGGCAATTCTGCATGGAATATTTGCCTTAATAAGTCCTGTTATAACATCAACTGAAGGTCTTTGTGTTGAAACAACTAAATGAATTCCTGTTGCTCTTGCCATTTGGGCAAGTCGGGCAATTGCATCTTCAACTTCAACCGGAGCAAAAGCCATAAGATCTGCGAGTTCATCGATAAAAATAACAATATATGGAAGGGATTGAAAACCAGCCAGTTCGTTAAAAGAATCGATATTTCTAACACTGTTTTCTGCAAATTTTTTATACCTTCTGTCCATTTCATCCATAGCCCACTTAAGCGATGCCAAAATCTTTTCAACTTCTACAATAACAGGTGTCATAAGATGGGGAATTCCGTTGTAACCGGTAAGCTCTACTCTTTTTGGATCTATAAGAATAAGCCTTACCTCAGAAGGTGCGGCTCTAAAAAGGAGAGACGAAATAAAAGAATTTACAAGAACTGATTTTCCGGATCCTGTTGTTCCGGCAACGAGTACGTGAGGCATTCTTGCAATATCGGCAACAACCGGATTACCAGAGACATCAAGGCCCAGGGAAACTGTGAGCTTTGACTTATTCTTTCGCATAATTTCTGACTCAAGCATTGTTTTTAAGGTTACAACTTCAAGACTTCTGTTTGGTATTTCTATTCCTATTAGATTTCTTCCCGGAATCGGAGCTTCTATCCTAATTTGTCCGGTTGGAGCTTCTGTTGCCAAGGCTAAATCATTAACTAAAGACGTTATCTTAGAAACTTTAGTCCCTAGTGCAATCTCCAGTGCATATTGCGTTACTGCAGGTCCTAAGTTAACCTCAAGAACCTTAGCACCTATTCCAAAACTTTGAAGAGTGCTTTCAATAACCGATGCAACCTTTTTTATATCTCCCCTATCTGCTTTTTGCGATGAAGCATCCGAAAGAAGTGAAAAAGGTGGATATTCCCAAACTAAACCTGCTGCCGTCGGATTACTTACTAATTCATTGGAAAGAAGAGGAGATTCTTTTTTAATAACAGGAGAGGATACTGTCATTTCTTTATTGGATAGACCCGAAAAATCTCTCACTCCGCCTTTTATTTTCATTTCTTTATCTTTTAATTCTGGCTTTTTATTTTTAAAGAATGAGAAAAGCTTTGAAGGAAAAAGTCTTTTAATAACTTCTATTACAAAACCTATTGCCGAAATAAGCTCATCAATTGAAGTATCAAAAAATACTATTATTCCTATAAAAATACCGGCTAGATAAACCAAATTTGCTCCAGCTCCAGTTAATACATCTGCTAAGGCTTTAAAAAGATATTCTCCAATTACACCACTTTTTAAGAGGGCGCCCAAGGAAAGAAAAAGCAGAAGAAAACCTATGGAAACATTTGGACGCGAAAGAAAAAACTTAAGTTTTAAAAATAAAAAACCTAAGAGAATAAGAGTAATGGGAAATAATATCGATATTAAACCAAAATATTTATCTAGATACTGATTTATTAATACAAAAGAAGGTTGGCTTTTCGAAAAAGAGAGAAGAAGAATAAGTCCTGAAATAATAAGCCCAAAAGAAAAAATTGAATAAATTGTATTCTTTTTAAGTTTTAATTTAAATTTTTGTCTTCTGTAATGTTTTTTTCTTGCCATTTTATATATTATATACCCTCAGACCTCTATGATAACCGGTAATACAAGGGGACGTCGGCGAAGATATTTAAGAATTGAGCGTTCTCCGATTTCTCCAACTTTTTTTCTTATATACATCCAGTCTGTTACCCGACCCTTTTTTGCACTAAAACCGTCTCTAATATCTTTTGCTACTTTTTTATTGGCAGTTCTATTTTCTTGATCGGCTAAGCCTCGCGAGATTATAGTTGGGTAATCAACTATTTGGCCTGTTTGCGAATCAACTTCCGCAACTACAATTATTACTCCGTCTTTTGATATTTTCTGCCTATCTTGTAAAACAAAGCTTTCGACTTCTTCTCCTGAGATCTCATCGACAAATATGTTTTTAATAGGAATTTTTCTTCCCATTACTGCATCGTCTTTTGAAAATACAATCTCCTGTCCATTTTCGATTAACAATATATCTTTGTCTTGAAAACCTTGTCTTTTTGCTAAATTTTTATAAGCAACCATTTGCCTGTATGTTCCTCCTATTGGGATAAGTTTTTTAGGATGGGTCATCTCCATAAGAAGCATGAGGTCATCGGCTGACGCATGCCCTGAAACATGAAAATCATCTGTTATTTGAGAATAAACAACTCTAGCTCCTCTTTTTGCAATGCTGTCTATTAAAGAATTTATTGATACTTCATTACCTGGAATTGGATCCGCAGAGAATATAACAACATCTTTTGGAGAAATAGAAATTTCCTTATGATCTCCGTTTGCAATTCTGGAAAGTGCGGAATTTGCTTGAGCCTGACTGCCAGCAACAAGAAGTAAAAGATTGGAATCTTTATATCTTTTAATTTCATTTACTCCAATTTCCATGCCAGGATTAAGTTTCATATAGCCTAATTTTTGGGCAATAGTTGCTGTATTTACCAAAGATCTGCCTACAAAAACAACTTTTCTCCCCAACTTTTGCGCGGCTTGTATTGCCTGATTAAGTCTTGAAATATTAGAAGAATAAGTAGTCAATATAAACTTTCCCTCACAGCTTCTCATTTGTTCTTCTATGTTCTCTGCTAAAACTTTTTCTGATTTTGTAAATCCTTCTTTCTCTGCCCTAAGACAATCTGAGGCAAGACAAAGAATTCCTTCATTTGCTACTTTTGCAATTTTTAGAAAGTCAGTCTTTTTATCATCAAAGGGTGTTAGATCAAATTTAAAATCACTCCCATGATAAAAATTCCCAACTGGAGTTTTTATAAAGATATGAGAACTGTCGGGAATTGAGTGAGTAACTCTTATAAAAGAAATCGTAAAACTTCCCAATTTTATTTCTCCATCTTCATAATTTACTGCTTTTACCCTAACTGGTATTCCAAATTCATTCAATTTTTCATTTGCGAGTCCTGCGGTTAACGGTCCTGCGAAAATAGGAAAAGAAAAGCCTGTTTTTTTTGCAAGCTGAGGAAGTATGTGCGGAAGCGCTCCTGTATGATCTTCGTGCCCGTGAGTTATTGCCATTCCAACTATTTTTTTACCCGTCGCCCCCGAAGAGGAAAGATTTGAATTAAGCAAATAAGAAATATCCGGAAGAAGTAAGCCTACTCCAAGCATTGTCTCATCTGCAAAGCCTAAACCGCAATCGATAATGAGAATTTCATCTTTATATTCATATAAATACATGTTTTTTGTAACATTGCCAATTCCCCCAATTGGAATAAACGATATTTGATCTTTCATATTAGGTTGGTAAAAACTGTTTATAATTTTCCGATGTTATGTGAATATAAGAACCCTGAGGAACTTTTCCTTCAACAATAAGTCTTGCAGTTTTTCTACACACTCCTTCCAAAGTCCTTTCTAAGCTTCTGATTCCTGCATCAAATCCTAAAGGTCTTATAATAAATGGCCAAGCGCTATCATCAATTGCCAGCTTATTATCGGAAAGTCCTGTTTGCTTTTGAATTTTTGGAAAAAGGTAGCTTTTTGCAATTGCCAGCTTCTCATCATCCGAATATGACGGCATTTGAACAACTTCAAGTCTATCCAAAACTGCAGTTGAAATATTTGTGGTATTATTTGCAGTCGCAATAAATAAAACGTGAGAAAGATCAAATGGATAATCAACGTAATGATCGGTAAAGGCTTTGTTTTGCTCAGGATCCAATAGCTCAACTAAAACTCCCATAATATCTGCTCTTGCTGTTTCTGTTACCCTGTCTAGTTCATCTAGGAGAATAACCGGATTTTTGCTTTGAGAATGAACAATCTTTTTAATAATTGCACCTGGTTCTGCATCTGCAAATGCCCGGGATTGGCCACGAATTGCCCTTGCATCTCCCATTCCTCCAAAAGGAATTCTTTCAAATTTTCTTCCAAGAGATTCTGCTATAGAATAAGCAAGTGTTGTTTTACCTGTTCCAACCAAACCTATAAGACAAAGGATAGGAGCTCTTATTACTCCTCCTGTCGGATCGTTTTGCATAATTAAAATAATTGACGATAAGTATTCCAAAATTCTATTTTTGACACTTAAAAGTCCGTAATGATTTTTATCCAGGACTTCTTTTGCATTATGCAGATCTAAAATATCCTTTGTTTCTTTATTGAAAGGAAGAGAGATAATCCAATTTACATAATTCGAAACTGTTTCAAAATTTATAAATGACGCACTTCCTCCTTTTAAAGTGGCTCTAAGTAAATTGATCATGCTTTCTATTTTTTCCAAAAGGTCTGAGGGCAAACTGGAAGCTTTTACTTTTTCATCTAGTTTTTGAATTTGAGACTCCAGCGAGGCAGACGAGTTATCCATGTATTAATAATACAACAATAGAGGCTGTTTAAACAATTAGAAGAAGCTAATAACTGTCTTTTCTAAAACGGGGTCTTCTTTGTGGAAAATTTTGTCTGTTTTTATTTTCTTTTTCGGCTCTTTCTCTTTTAAACTGCCTTGCTAAAGGATGCTCTTCTTGTTGTGGTTTTTTTGGAAAATTTTGATTATCCTCCGACCTATTAGATTGCGGGATACTAGAATTCTGAATGGCAGGAACAGAACGATCTTCTCTTTTTTCGTCGGAACCTGATTCAAATTTCATTGACAGATTTATTCTTCCCTGTTCATCAATTTCTGCTACTCTGACTTTTACTTTTTGTCCTATTGATACAACATCATTTGGATTTTTTACAAATCCTTGTCCCATTTGAGAAACATGAACCATGCCTTCTTTTCCCGGCAGAACCTCTACGAAAGCCCCGAAAGGAAGAATTCTTTTTACTTCTCCTTCAAAAACTTCACCTGGCTTGACTTCACGCATTAAGGAAGTAACCCAATCCATTGCTTTTTTTACCGATTCTTCTGTAGTTCCCGTAATTGCAACCGAACCATCATCTTCAACATCAACAGTTGCTCCGGTTGAGGCTATAATATTCTTAATTATTTTTCCTCCCGGACCAATAAGTTCTCCGATTTTTTCAACTGGAATTTTAACTATTTCAATTTTTGGTGCATAAATAGAAAGATTTGATCTCGGCTCTGGCATTGTCTTATGAATTAATTCAAGAATTTTAATTCTTGCTACTTTTGCTCTATCTAAAGCTTCTCTTACTTGCTTTATAGTCAAGCCTGGAATTTTGACATCAAGCTGGATTGCTGTAACTCCTGCATCTGTTCCTGCAACTTTAAAATCCATGTCTCCTGAAAAATCTTCAAGTCCAATAATGTCAGTTAATAATTCATACTTATCTCCATCCGACATCATTCCAATTGAAATACCGGCAACTGGTTTTTTAATTGGAACTCCTGCGTCCATAAGAGCCAAGGTCGAGCCCGATACAGCAGCCATTGAACTTGATCCATTTTGCGACAAGACTTCAGAAACAACCCTAATTGTATATGGAAAATCATCTTCGTTTGGAATTACATCAAGAAGAGCTTTTTCGGCTAATCCTCCGTGTCCTTTTTCACGTCTTGAAGGACTTCCAACTCTTCCTGTTTGACCAAAAGAATATGGTAGTCCTGAATAATGATGGATGTATCTCTTTGTTTCTTCACCTTCTGCTGATTCAATCAACTGTTCCATGCGAGGCGAACCTAGGGTTACAATAGATAGAGCTTGCGTAATCCCTCTTTGAAAAAGAGCTGATCCATGAGTTCTTGGAAGTAATCCAACTTCCGAAACTATTTCTCTTATTTCATCAATTTTTCTTCCGTCTGCTCTTTTTTTCTTTTCGATCACATCTGTTCTAACAAGCTTAAACATAGCGTACTCAACTGCTTTTGCAATTGTTTTTTTATCTATCTCTGTCTCGGGATTTGCTACTTTATTATCGTCTGCAATTTTTGTAATCAAATCTGCTGTTTCATTACCTCCGCCTTCTTTACCAACTCTTAATTCAATAAGAGCTTTAATTTCTGCCTTATATGATTTTTCTATAAGAACATTTGCTTCGGCAAGTGTGTTTTCCAAAGGAACTTCTAATTTTTTCGCTCCAACTTTTTTAACTAATTCTTCGATTAAATTTATAATCTTTGAAGTTTCTTTATGCGCCACTTCAATTGCTTCGGCTAAAATAGTTTCCGAAACTTGGGAAGCTCCGGCTTCTATCATATTTGTTTTATCTTTTGACTGAGAAACAACTATATCTAGCTCTGAAGCTGCTGTTTCACTAAGTGTTGGGTTAATTATAAAACCTGATTTTTTTCCTTCCAGAGCATTATTGTAACCGATTCTGATTCCGCCAATTGGTCCATTCCATGGAATTTTTGAAATAGCCAGTGCCGCTGAAACAGCATTTAAGGAAAGGACATCTGCTTGATTTTCACCATCAACTGACAAAACAGTTACAATAACTTGAACATTATTTTTAAAGCTTTTTGGAAAAAGAGGACGAACTGATCTGTCTATTAAACGCCCTGCAAGAATTGCATCATCTGAAGGCTGTCCTTCACGCTTAACCCAGCGAGACCCTTTAATTTTCCCCCCTGCATAAAGTCTTTCTCCATATTCAACCGACAATGGAAAATAATCCAAATCTGATTTACCACCTTCAACAACTGTAGCTAAAATTACTGTATCTCCAAGACGCGCTAAAACAGCTGCTGTTGCCTGGAAAGCAAGTTGTCCCGTTTCGAGAGTGAGGGTTTTACCTGCGAGTTCTAATTTAACTTGGGTTTTTTCCATTTAGTCTTTAAGGCTGAAATTTTTTATAATTGTGGAGTGACGGATTTTATCTACATTTTTAAGAAAATTAACAAGTCTTCTTCTTTTTGCAATCATAGATAAAAGACCTCGTCTTGAGTGAGTATCATGAATATGTTGTTTTAGGTGTTCTGTCAATTTTACAATTCTATTAGACAAAAGAGCAATCTGAACCTCAGGACTTCCCGTATCTCCCGATGCTGTCTGGAATTTTTTTATAATATCTTGTTTTTGTATTGGTGTTAATGGCATGTCTGGTATTATAGCAATTCCTGACTTATTCCTCAATAGGAAATTTAATCTTAGAATTAGTAGTTGAATCTTTAGCTATATATTTGTTGATCCTTTATAAATTTTTGGAGCGAGCCAATCGGTCGGTGGATTTTTATCCTGGTCGTCCTCTTGAATATTTTGTGTCGATATAGATGCTTTTCTTCCTCGATCTTCTTTATTCTGTTTTTGCTGATTTTTTATTTGCTGATCTAAGAAAGATCGGACTTGCTGACTTTGCTTGGGGTAATTTGCGAAAGATTTGAACGGCTGACTCTGAGCCGGCCTTCTCTGCAGAGCAGGTTGCGCAAATACAGGTGCTTCTTCAATGTCCATATCTAGATCTTGATTCATTATTTTTGAAGATTTATTATCGCTTCTTATAGCTCCCTTTTTCATAAGATTTCCAACCATTTCAAAAGCTAAAGGACTCGTACTGTTATTTTGAAAATTTTCTGTTGCATCCTCTATGCCGATTAACAAATTTTGCGCAATATCAACATCTAACGGGAAATCAAGCGATAAAATTAAATCTCCTATTTGCTCGCAGATTGAAGAATTAGTAGGAGAAACAAAAGCAATATCTCCAAATCCTTGATTGTCTGATTTATTATCGATATTAATTACTATTGTATCTTTCAAGGCTTGAGGGTTGAAAATCCCGCCCAAATCAGAAAGTCTAGGAGTTCCTATAACAAATAGGAGCCCAGGATAGCTCTGTGATCTTTTAAAGACGACATCATTCTCAGAAAAATTTAATCCATCTTCTCCAGCTTTTACAATAATATTTAAAAAACCATTCTCAAGAGTATAGGAAATTTTTTCTATTTCCCCTTCCTTATATGGAAAAGAAGCCGTTAAATCTCCTGACCCTGCATCGAAGCTTGATTTTACTTTATCTATTCCAACAAGACGAGAGTGCTCTACTAAAGCTTCTGTCGGGCAAACTATCGCTACATCTTTTCCGAAAGACTGAAGAGAAAGATAAAGAGAGAGTGCCGCACCCATTTCGTCAACGCCCGGATTTTTACCAACGGCAATACCAATCTTGTTATTCTTTTCAATAAAATCTTTTATTTGATTCGACACTCTATTATCCATAAGGGGAATCTATCTAACACCAAATTTAGTGCTTGATTTACCCATGAGATATTACCATATCTCCTATAGTAAAGTCAAGGAAAGGAGAAATAATTATACCAGCTTCATTGCCTTTTTCTACTTTTGATATTTGATTTTTACCTTGTCTTAAAGAAAAAATTGTACTTTCTCCTATAACTTCGTCTTTTCTAACAAGTCTTATTTTATCTCCTTTAGCCATTCTTCCTTCAAGAATTGTAATTCCCAAAACTTTCGTTTTTTCAAACGGAAATTCTGCAATTATTTTTGCTTTTCCCAAAATTTCTTCGATAAGAGAAAGTTCTCTGCCATCCAAAACGTCTGTTATTTCATCTATCAACTCGTAAATGAGCTTGTAATTTTTGGCAAGGACCTTTTCTGTTTTTGCAAGCTTCATAATCTCGGGTTTAATTTTAATGTTAAATCCAAGAACAATTGCCTTAATTGATTTTGCAAGCAAAAGATCTGCAGGCGAAATATCACCAGTTTTTTTGGATACAACATTGATTTGAGTTGGCAGTGCATTTACTATTGCTTCAATAGAACCTAAAGTATCAGCACAAATTATTACAGAAAGGAGAGGATTTTCTTCGGTAGGGGCGGCAATCGCAGAAGGGCTCCCACTAGAATTCTGATCAATATTTTTGTAAGCTTCTTCAGCACCAGAACCCTTCTTCAAAACTACGCTCCCAACCTGCGGAACTTTTTCGAACCCCAAAATTTCCACCGCTTCGCCAACTGTTGCTCTGTCTACTCTTTTTCCTAAAGCATCTGTAAGACTCTTTACTTTTCCAAGTATTTTATCGGCCGATATCTCGTCTCTTACAGATAGAGCACCATTCTTAATGACAACCGTCGATACAGGCCCTATTCTTTGATCTAACTTTGATTCAATAACTACTCCTTTAAATTCTCCTTTTTCCGAATTGCCTAAATTCTCATTCTTCATTTCGAATACCAAAAGAATTAAGCTTAAAAGCTCTTTAATATTTGAATTTATTTTTGCAGATACTTCAATTACAGGAACATCTCCACCATATCCTTCTAAGAGAACTTCGGCTTTTAAAAGCTCTCCTTTAACTTTCTCTGGATTTTTTTCTGGAAGGTCAGACTTTGTTAAAACAACAATAAAAGGAATTCCCGATTCTTTTAAAAACTCTATACTTTCTTTTGTCTGAGGCATAACTCCGTCGACAGATGAAACAACCAAGAGCCCTATGTCTGCGGCCATAACTCCTCTCCCTCTCATATTTGAAAATGCCTCATGCCCCGGTGTGTCTATAAAAGTAACTGCTCTTTTTTCCTCATCGTTTACAAACTCTATTTTTGATGCCCCAATTTTTTGGGTTATTCCGCCATGTTCTCTTTGTGCAATATTTGATTTGCGGATTGTGTCTAGAAGCGTAGTTTTACCATGATCTACATGACCTACTACTGCAACAACCGGGGGATAGAATATTTTATTCGGTATGTTTTGTTTTTGTTTTTTTGCCATAATAAATTATCTAAATTCGAAATTCTAATATCTAAATTCCAAGCAAATCCAAAATTCAAACTTCCAAATTTCCTAAACATATGTTTTGGATTTTATATTTTGATTTTTCAAATTTATTTTGGATTTGTAATTTATGATTTTGAATTTACTATTCACCTTTTTTTATCTTTTTTACTGCCTTTTTCTTTATTGATGGCTTCTTTGACGCTTTCTTTTCATTTTTCGCACTAACTCCTTTAGCTTGTTTTTCCTCCGATTCCTTAGCCTCCTTGTTCGCTATGGCTTCAGCGACAGTGGGTTCCCCTTCTATTTCTATTCTGTAACCTGCAAGTTTTGATGCAAGCCGAACATTCTGTCCTTCTTTTCCGATGGCTAAGGAAAGCTCCTCAGGCGGAACAAAAACATGTGCTGTTTTTTCATCTTCATTTATTTCAACTCTTACATTTTTCGCAGGAGATAAAGTTTGTCCAATATAATCTTTTATGTTCTCTTGCCACTGGATAATATCTATTTTTTCTAGTCCTCCAAATTCCGCAATTATAGCCTGAACCCTTACTCCTTTTTGACCAACACAACTTCCAACCGGATCAATTCCCGATTGAGAAGAATAAACGGCAATTTTACTTCTTGACCCTGGCTCTCTTGCAATATCTTTAATCTCCACACTTCCCTGTGCAACTTCGGGTACTTCTCTTTTAAAAAGACCCGCCAAGAGTCCGTTATTTGCTCTTGAAACCACTAACTCTTCTCCCTTAAACCCTTCCACTATTTTTAATAAATAAACTGTAAGTCTTTGATTTAAATGATACTTTTCATTTGGAATTTGCTCGTGTACTGGCATAACTGCTTCAGTTTTACCTACATCAACAATTATGTTTGGACCTGCAAATCGCAATACCATTCCATTTGCTACTGTCCCTATTCTAATTTTAAAATCCGAAATAATTGCTTCTTTTTCTTTCTCTCTAATTTTTTGTAGAATAACTTGTTTTGCGGTTTGGGCTGCAATTCTTCCAAACCCAGGCGGCGTAACATCTTTATCTTTACTAAAAATTTTTGCCTCTCCGCTATTTTTATCTAGAGTTGCCGAATATTCTTCGATTTCAATTCCCGGATGATCTTTCTTGTAAGCTGCTAAAATTGCATTTTTTACAGTATCTAAAACCACAGAAATATCAACGCCACGCTCATTCGCGACCTGATTTAGTGCAAGCGAAAACTCGCTTCTTTGCATTGCCGGCATAGTCGAAACAGTATACCAAATTTACTACTAGGTAGCAACGGCACTAGATGATACCTTGCGAGGATTTTGAAACTGTAATCACACTTAAAGAGTCTATTGAAACTGTGATTTTATCTCCGCGTTTTATTTCATCTTTTAATATTTTTTGGGCGAGAAGATCTTCGATGTTATCCTGAATATATCTACTAATTGGGCGGGCGCCGAACTGTTCATCAAAGCCTTCTTTAATAATTTTTTGAATTATTCCATTATCAAAACTTACTGCAATATCTTGCTCTAGCATTTTGTCGGAAAGTTCTTTTAAAAGAATTTTAGTTATTTCTTCAATTTCACTTCCTCCCAAAGGCTTAAATACAATTACGCCATCGAATCTATTTAAAAGTTCGGGTTTAAAAATTCCCTTTGTCTGCAAAAACTCTAAAAGACTTTTCTGGAATTTTTTGTCGACCACCGTACCCTTATTTACTTCTTCGCGTATAAATTCCGAAGCCGCATTTGAAGTTGCAATAATTATTGCATTCGTAAAAGAAACGGTTTTCCCTTTATTATCGGTCAGTCTTCCATCATCAAGAACCTGGAGAAAAAGATTTAAAATGTTTGAATTTGCCTTTTCAAATTCGTCCAAAAGAACAAGAGAAAAAGGATTATCTAATATTTTATCTGTTAATTCTCCTGGCATTTGTTCTTCTCCAGGAACTGAGCCAAGCAATCTTTTTAAAGACCCATCTTCAGAGTATTCACTCATATCGAGTCTTATCATTTTTTCCTCTCCTCCAAAATAAATTTTTGATAAAGCTTTTGCTGTTTCTGTTTTTCCTACCCCTGTAGGACCCAGGAATAAAAATGAAATTGGTTTATCTTTTACAGTAAGCCCAGTTCGCAGTCTTCTCATTGCTTCCGAAACTTCGAAAACTGCCTCTTTTTGATCTACAACTCTTTTATGAATCTCATCTTCTAAATTAAGTAGCAGTTCTTTCTCTTCTTTTCCAGGCTTTCCAACAGCAATATTAGTTTTACTTTCTATTTTTTGTATAATGTCTCCCTCTTCGAGAATCTTTTTCTTAGAAAGAGCTGTCGCCGCAGCTGCATCCTCAAGTAGGGTTACCGCAGCTCCTGGAAGAACTCTATCGGGAAGATATTTTTTAGCATATTTTAACGATGAAGCAATTGCAGAGTAAGATATTTTTATATTATCTAGTTCTTCTATTTGGCTGGCCTTCTTAAAAAGCATTGCAAAAGAAACCTCTTCGCTTGGCTCATCAACTTTTATTATTTCTAAGTTTTCCAGAAGTGTTTTTCGAGTTTCTATAAATTTTTTAAATGATCCGGGCGTAACAGTTCCAATTATTCGGATAGCTCCTCTTTCTATATATGGTATAAGAACGCCGGAGAGATCCAGATGGAAGGACGAAGATCCTAAAATGTTTTCAAATGAAGGAATAAAAATAATAATATTCCCTGCATGGGAAAGTTCGGCAATAACATAGCCAAGTCTTTCTTCTAACTCACCAGGGTTTTCAGAACCCGCAAGCAAAGCATCAACCAAAAGCATATAAAATCTTTGGTGATAAAGACTTCCTTTTAAATTTCCGGCAAAACTCTCTAAGGCAAGGCTCTGCGCTATTTCTGTTTTGCCCGATCCTACCTCTCCAACCAAGAGTGCGCTTTTATTTTTATACATTCCTTCTATAAGCTGCTTGAGCTCACTTTCACGTCCTAAAAAAGAAGGTTTTTTTTGTAAAACTTCCGAAGTTAAGTCGACCATGTATTTTTTTGTTTCTATTGTCCAGCCCGAAACCCAACTTTCCCCAATGCCTTCTCCAGAAAAACTAATTCTAAACGGCTGTGGATTTTCTTCGCTTGCAAATTTTGTTCTTGCCCAAAAAAGAATTTGCAAGAACTCCTCTTTTTTAAGATTTTTATTAAACAAAATTTTTGTATTTTCTTCTGTTAACAATATGTAAGACGCGAATAAATCCATTATGGTAACAAACTTTCCTTTTAAGTTTTTAGAAATTTCTAAAGCGTACTTTGCTAATTCCTCTTTTGGAAAATCAACAAGTTTTATTTCTTCTTTAGAAAGAATGTCCATTTTGCTGGTCATGAAATTTACGGAAGAGATTTTAAGAAGTTTTCTTACTAAAGACTGAGAGCTATTTGAGCTTAAGAAAATACCCAGTGATTTTAGAGTGAGTGAATCCAGAGGATTTCCTTTATTTGATGAGATTTCAACTTCGGGAAGTTTCTTAGAAATTTTAAAATGGAAAAAGATTTCTATTATTAAAAACGTAAATAATAGAAACAAAGGAAGTTTTACTATTGATAAATCGAATGAGTTGTTTAAACCAGCACGTAAAATGTACGAAGACAAAAATACCGATATAAATATTCTGATTGATATAAATACTATAGATTGATAAATGTTGTAAATTTTGGCGTATCCGATCATTTTATGAAAAAAGTAAAAATATTGTTAGTATTGGCCATAGTAAAAATGAAATAAAAAACATTATTTCAAGAAAAAGCAATAAAAGAATTAATATTAAATCCGCTAATATTACAAATGTTTTAATAAAAATTCCCATTCCAATCGAAAATACAACTAATCCTTTTCTGTATTCATTTTTCCACGGCTTAAAATAAGTTCTTACTAAAAGAGGCAGCGATAATAACTGAAGAAAAGACTTATTAAGGGATAGAAAAAAACCTACAAGACCTTTTGGGGCATCAACATACCAAAATTTTAAAAAAATTACGGGTAGCGATAAATAAAACATGGGCAGATTATACTTTTAGTGTAGGAGGTTTTAAAATAAATTGCAATCAAAGCTATCTAGGATTACAAATTAAAAGACAAAATTGAAGATTTTTCTGCCCAGTTTTTTTTATACATTCTTTATCGATCTCACAGTTATAAGTTGCAATCGGGGTTGGCGTTGGAGTCGGGCTAGTTCCTCCTGGACGTGTTCCCGTTGGGAGAGGTGCATTAGTCGGAATTGATGTTGCAACCGGAGTAAGTGTAATAGGTTGTGTAACAACTATAGGGATCGCTAATTGAGTCTCAGGAGAAAGACCCAATGTTAACAAAATGCTACCATTAATAATGCTTATTGGGTATGGCGAAATATTGTAACCCGGTATAATAATTCCTACAGAATAATCTCCAGACGGAAGACTTGAGAAAGCTAAATCGCCCGAAACATTAGTTGTACCACTTGAATCTATGGGACCAGTAAGATTTATAATTGCATCCTGATAAGGAGTGTCGTTTCCATCCTTTACCCCGTCGTTATTATTGTCTATCCAGATATTTATAGAGATGCTGTATGTCGAAGGAACATTTGTTATGAGAGGAGTTGGGGAATTTATTGGAAGAGTACCTCCTGTACATAAAGTAAGTGCTTTAAATGCGTTAAGTCTTGGACCAATAGGTTTGTCTGTCGGTATAATATCGGCGTTATTTACTAAACAATCTTTTATTTGATCTGGCGTGAAATTTGGGTTTGTTGTAAGAAGTAAAGCCGCGACTCCTGCTACATGAGGAGTTGCCATACTGGTTCCGTTTTTGGAGCCGTATCTATTACCGGGAAGTGTTGATAGAATGCTACTCCCTGGCGCAGCAATCTCTACCGTGCTACCAAAATTCGAAAAGGACGAGCGCGAGTCAGAGCTTGTTGTAGATCCAACCGTAATAACCCCATTACAACTGGCGGGGCTGTGTCCTGCAGCATCTATGTTGGAGTTTCCTGCTGCAACTACAACCACTGCTCCTGCATTATTTGCATAATTTATTACGCCATCCCATGCGCTACAGGATCCGGAACCACCTAAGCTTAGGTTAATTACTTTAGCTCCATTATCTATAGCGTACTTTACTCCGTTAACAATTCCAACGGTGTTTCCTTTACCAGACGCATTCATTACTTTTACTGCCATTAATTCCACATTCCAATTAATACCACTTACTCCGATCCCATTATCGGTGGTAGCACCTATTGTCCCGGCAACATGCGTTCCATGTCCGTTATCATCCATTGGATCGTCATCATTATTTACAAAATCTTTTCCTTTAAAAACATTCACCGGCAAATCAACATGATTATAGTCAATTCCTGAATCAACTACTGCCACCTTAACAGAACTTGAACCTTTTGTTATGTCCCAAGTGTTTTCCATCTCTATCTTGCCAAGACCCCACAGCTGTGAATATGAGGGATCATTAGGCACTATTCCCTGTGTTTCTAGAATATAATTTGGCTCTATGGCATCTATCTCTTCGAAATTATTTAAAAATTCTTGAAGCTTTGCTATGTCTGTATTTTTTTTAAGCTTTAGAAGATAGTATCTTTTTAAAATAGGGTCATCTGATGATAAATAGACCATTTCTTGCGATAAAACTCCCAACTTTAATAATTTACTCATTAGAATTTTAAGTTCATCAAAAGTGTAATCCTTTTTATATTTAATAATTATTTCATCCGGTATAAACTGAGCATCTTTTGGAATAGGAGTGTATTTTTTACTATTAGAATTGTGTTGATTATTAACTAATAAAAAGGAGGATAAAAAAAGTGTTATTAAAATTAAAACGCCTGCTAAAAGAAACTTTCTTTTTTTATCAATTTTTTTAAAAGGTATTTTGGATATTATTTGGCTCTGCATATTCTATTTCCTCCAATTTATTTAATTTTTCTATTGCATTTAATATATCTGATCCTTTTTTAAATTTCAAAAGATAGGATCTTTTTAAAATAGGATCATCTGAGTTATATAACTTTTCTTGTGATAATACTCCGATTCTTTGTAAGGAATCCTCGAGTTTATTTTTCTTATTTTCATCTTTTATTTCATCTGGCGACTGTCCAGTTTTATACTTAACAATTACCTCATCTGGAACGAATTCTGGTGTTATTTGCACTCCTGAAGAAGGAGCTAGCTGGCCTGACGTTGCCATACTTATCTGAGGATTAACTGTAGGAATTATAGTAGGATTAGTACTTTTCTCTTTTTGGTTAAAAAATAAAAAAAATAGAAGTGAAATAGCAATAATCAAAATTATTAGTAGAACAATGAGAATAGTTTTTTTTGAACTTGATGGCGGAGATTTTTGATTTGTTAAATCAGTGTTTGGAGATTGAATTGGAATATTTTGAGGATTAATATTTTCATCGGTCATATATTATCAATTTTGAGGCTGCATTTGACTTCCGTCTGTGCCAACAGTGTTAATTGGACTAACTGGATTTACAGGCGGGTTCGGGAAGGATGGATTTGGCGTTAGGCCTGGAATTGGGTCTGGAGTTAAAATTGGAGCAGGAATAGGAATTGGTGTTGGATTTTGATTAGGAATAGCCTGACCAACGTTATCTACCGGTGGTGTTCCGTTTGCAATTGGCTGAACAGGAGGCTGATTAGATGGTGGCTGATTGGGAATCTGTGCTCCGTCAGTATTTTGACTTTGAACTGGAGGAGGAGCTTTGGAAAAAGCAAATTGTTGCTTCTGACTATCAAAATTGACCAAAATTTTGTCTCCCTTAATAAATGTTTTATTTATTATAAGAATTGCAATTGGATTTTCTATTGCGCTTTGAATAAGACGCCTTAATGGTCTTGCTCCATAAATTGGATCGTACCCTTCTTTGGCAAGCTGAGTTAATGCCTCCTGCGCAACTTCTATATCTATTCCTTGCTGGTTTAATAATTTCTTGGTGGAATTAATTCCAAGATTTGCAACCGCATGCATATTTTTTTGCGTAAGTGATTCAAATATTACAACTTCATCAAAACGGTTTAAGAGTTCTGGTTTAAAGAATTTTCGAAGCTCTACCAGTAATATTTTTGAAAGCTTCTCAAATCTTTTAGTTAATTCATCTGCAGAAACTTCTTTGCTAGAAGGTGCATCATCAACTTTTTTATTTTCCTCAAGCTCCTTTTGAATAAGATCGCTTCCAATATTTGAGGTTGCAATAATTATTGTATTTTTAAAAGAAATGGTATTCCCTTTGTTGTCTGTAAGCCTTCCGTCTTCTAGAAGCTGAAGCATTATATTAAAAACATCGGGATGAGCTTTTTCTATTTCATCCAACAAGACAATTGAGTAAGGCTTTGCTCTTACTGCTTCTGTTAGTTGTCCACCCTCTTCATATCCAACGTATCCCGGAGGAGCACCAATAAGCTTTGCTACCTCGTGCTTCTCCATGTATTCACTCATATCAAGCCTTATCATTAAATCTTCTTTTCCGAAAATTATTTCTGCTAAAGTTTTTGCAAGTTCAGTCTTTCCAACGCCCGTTGGACCTAGAAAAATAAAAGATGCAATAGGTCTATTTGCACTGGATAAACCAATTCTTCCTCTTCTTACAGCTTCTGCAACCGAGGAAACTGCGATTTCCTGATTTATTAACCTTTTGTGGATAGTGTCTTCGAGATGAAGTAATTTTTCGCCCTCATTCTCTGTAAGCTTGGTTATAGGAATTCCCGTCCAGCTGCTTACAACTTTTTGAATATCCTCTTCGATAACATTATTATCTTGTCTCCTGCCAGCTTGTATTTCAAGTCTTACTTCCGCCGAAGCTTCATCTAAAAGATCTACTGCTTTGTCGGGAAGGTATCTTTCTCCAATATATCTTTTTGACAATTTTACCGACGCATCAAGCGCTTGGTCAGGCAATAAAACTTTGTGGAAATCTTCATATTTTGCTTTTAAAACTTTTAACATTTCTACTGCGGTTTTCTCATCGGGCTCCGCAACTAGGACAGGCTGAAATCTTCTTTCGAATGCTTTATCTTTTTCAAAATACTTTCTGTATTCTGTTGTGGTAGTCGTCCCAATTATTTGAAGCTGTCCTCTTGCTAGAAATGGTTTTACAATATTTGAAGCATCTAGCGCTCCTTCTGTATCTCCTGCTCCAATTAATGTATGAATTTCATCGATAAATAAAACAATAGTACCCGCCGCGACCTGAGTTTCCTTAATAACATTTCTAAGTCTTTCCTCAAATTCTCCCCTATGAGACGCTCCTGCTACTAGTGAAGATAAATCTAGCTGAATTATTTTTTTGTTTAATAAATCTTTTGGAGCAGACCCGTCTACAATCTTTTTTGCAAGACCTTCTACAATTGCAGTTTTACCAACCCCTGCTTCTCCTATAATAATCGGGTTATTTTTGGTTCGTCTAAGCAAAATGTGGATTGCTCTTTCTATTTCTGAATCTCGTCCTGCAATCGGATCGAGTTCTCCATTTTTTGCCTGCTCTGTTAAATCAACTCCATAACTTTCGAGTGCAGATTTTTTTCCTTTTACATAAGCTGTAGATTTTGAAAGTGTTTTCTCTAAATCTTCTTTTTTAATCCCCTGGTTTTGAAGAATATTCGATGAAGCCGTCTGAGAAAATAGTGTAAGTAGTAGATCTTCCGGCGTTATAAATTCGACCCCCCGATTTTGTACCATTTTATAAGCATCATCAAAAACTTTTTTAGATGTATCGCTTAGAGTAGGCTCTCCGGAAAAAGTTCCCATAACTTGCTTACTCTGAATTTCTTTAACTATTGTCGTGGGATCCGAAGAAAATTGAGAAACCAATTTAAAAACCTCCCCATCATATAAAAGACCTATCATTATCTCTTCGGGTTCTATTAATGCCTGCTTAATTCTTTTTGATTCCTGTAATGCAAGATTTAAAACTTGAGTAGCCCTGGTATCTAAATGAGACAAAACTGAAAGTCCCTGCCTAGTACCTGGCTCCATAGAAGAGGATGCACCGACAGCCGGAGATTGAGGAACAGCTGGATTTTGAGAGATTTGAGGGGCAGATACCTGTGGCGGTATCTGTTGTCCTTGCTGATCCTGCTGCACCTGATTATCTACTATATATTTTCTTGACCCAAATAAATTACCAAACATACTTATATAGTACCATCTTTATTCTTATCGCTGTCAATTATTTCTTCGGGTTTTTTTAGCTCTTCCTGAACTTCTAATTCTTTAGGCTTTTCCTCTTTCTTCTTTGACGTGTCAAGCATCGTAGATTCCTCTTCTTCTTTTTTGCCTATTTCTTCTTTTACTGCTTTCGCCGCCTCAAGTTTTGCTTTAAGATAAGTTGTTACTTCGGTTTGGGAAAATCCACCGACAAGAAGGAATGGAAGAATAGCTCCCACTGCTTCCATTCCCTTTGCTACATTTTGAGGATCGGATGAAGCTAAAAGATTTATGGTTTCAGAGATTTTATCTATATCATTTGAAATCCATTCCTTTCTGTCTCTTTGTTTTCCATCTATTGTCTTTGGCGGTTCAAGTTTTTGATAATTTTCCTGCCATATCTTTTTAACAGATTCGTAATCATCTATGCTTACAGACTGAACTCTATTCGATGCCGGGAAACTTTTATCTCCTTTAAGATCTGTTCCGCCCGAAGCTTCTAGAATAGAAGCAGCAAGAGCGTTTCCTTTTTCTTTTGCTTCGAATAATTTTTGCTTCAAGCTTTCATCTATTCCAGCTTCTCCTTTTTGCATTGCAGACAACACCGAAATTGCCAATGGGTCACCTTTTTCTTGGGCTTGAGTCAGAGCGGTTTTGATAGAACTTGATTTTTGTCTTTCCTCAACCGAGCTAATACTATCTAAATTGTTTACCCCCGCAAGTACTGAATTTAGCTTGGCTGTTTCAACAGATGGAGTAGTGTCTTTACCCGAAACGGATTTTGCTGCCGATAAAATAGAGTTAGCAAGTGGATCACCTCTTCTTGCCTCCTGTTTTAATTTTTCTTGCAAGTGATTATACTGATCTCTTTGCGTTGGAGTTGCTACCCTATGAGGATTTGCTATTCCCTCAAGTGCTTCATGAAACTTTGCAATATCCTGATGCTTACCAATATCGGATGACAAAAGAGAAGTTTCATATTTTGCTATATCTTTCATGGTAGGAATACTTAAATTTGCAAGCCGAAGCAGACTGGAGCTCATTTGAGTTTCTTTTATATTAGCCGCTTGCGCATTTATTATCGCTTCGTTTGTTCGTATCTGCGGAATCGCAATCTTAGCAGATGTAAAAGGAAGCGGACGAGCTACTCCTTCTGGCTGCATAGAAGGAGGCGGCGGAGGTTTTCCTCCCGCACCTCTTCCAACCAGAGAAGATCCTCCAGCTACCAATTGCTTCATAAGAGTACTTTCACTAAAAGAAAAATCACGCAAGAAATCAAGAAAAATTTTAAGAAGAAGAAATGGCAAAATAATAACAACCCAAAGCATGAGAAGCGCCACTACATATAAAGCAAATGTGTCTTTATTGTTTACGCTGTTGGTAAGTCCTACTATCTGACCCGGTCCTCCCAAGAGGATACTTATTGCTGTTTGATACTCAACTGCTCCGTTAAAATTAAACTTTAAAGGAATACCAGAAAGTGTACTTGTGCTTGAGGCCCACAAATGAACCAAGCCAGAAAGAAAAATTGCAAAAATAGGAGCGTATAAAAGCCAGCGAAAAAATTCTCCTACCCAAATCTTCGCAGTATTTCTAATTGGAGAGTATAAGAGAAGAAGCGGAAATATCGGCGAAATTATAATAAAAAACCAAAGAATAATTTTTCTAAGAATAAGTATTCCAACCATCATGTAGTAAGTTAAAGCTGTTAGCTTAACGAGAAGAAGAGATACGAAATAAGACTCGTCAAATGCAGACCCGAGTATTCTATACCCTTGAAAATCATATCCAAAGCCTACAAATAAAAGGTTCCCCTGCCATATGGTGGGATGCTGAGCAAAAGTTGACGCATCGGGATTTCTTAAGAAGAATCCTTGGATAGCATCTGTTATTTGATATATAAATTGTATAAGAGCAAAGGAAAAAGTAACAAGGAGAAGTATCATTATAAATCTTGGAATAAATTTCATGACAGTTATGTTCCGTCCGCGGGTAACAATTATTACAAAAGCTGAAACCAGAACAAAAAGAGTAAAGAATGCATAGACAATATTTCGTATTGTTGCCCAAAAAGCTGCAAGTGGATTATTTTGTCCGCTCGAAACAGAAGACCAGTTGTAATTTGCAAGAGTCCAGTCTAAGAATTCCCCGGACCTTACTGCAGCTTTTCCAACAAAAGTAACTTCATCATCCTTAACCCATTGCCCTTCGGCTGACGGAGTAGGAGTTTGAGCAATTATTTTTTGAGGATAGAAAAGACTTGGAATAACTAGCAAGAGAAGAAACAAGACACTAACAAAAATTTTCTTAATTCCGGGCAGATGTTTTGTCATATTTATTTAACCGAAATCATACCGGCAGTCATAAAGAAATAGTAGCACACTTGAAGGAGGAAATCTATTGATTATTAAACTTAAATTTAAGTAGCGAGCAGGACTTTTCAAGCATTTGAGCGGGCTGAATAGTTTTAAGCTGAAGTCCTGTCCTCTGGTTTGTAGTTTGTGTCGGTACTGCCAGCTCAGAAGGTGATTCAGACAATAGTTCAGAATCCCCGCCGCCAAACAATCCTCCCACAAAATCCAAAGGCTTTCTTAAAAAGGAGAGGAGATTTTGGATAAAGCTTGGGCGCACAGTTTCTTCGCCAAGTACGTTCGAAGGAGCCATTGCAACTTTTTTAACACAATTTATTTGCGCTGTTACTCTATACAAAGAAGATGTATTTACATTAGCAGGAAATATAAAATTCCAATTTGATTTATACCTTATTGCTGAAGAATCTTTTAAAATCTCTTGAGCAGAGATTGGACTTGACTGTGCAATTCGAATAGCTGTATTTGGTTTATTTTCCGGGCTTTCATAAACCGAAAACGTAATATCTTTTACCTTAGCGAAATTGACATCGGTACCAAATACTTTAGCAAATGCACTAAACGACACGTTTGCGCCAGGGAAAATTCCGGTTGCTTCCATTCCGTCACATTTGCACATTGCAGGACTAAAAAGGTCAGGCGTTGGTGTTGGAGTAGGAGGCTTAGGAGTAAATGTTGCCGATGGTCTTGGAGTAGAAGTTACAGGAGGAGTTACAGGAGGAGTTAGGGGCGGTAAAGTTACAGGAGGACCGCTTGGTACTATGCTTGGTGTTGGCGTAGGGGTCGGTGTACCTGTTGGAGTAGGAGTCGGTGATTCTGTTGGCGATATTGTTGTGGAAGGAACACAAGTGGCAGGTGTCGTAAAACTTTGACCGTTTACAGAGGCAGGTCCATAATTAAGTCTCCAATTATATGTTGTATTTATCTCCGGAGCATAATCATTGGTGTTTGAGGTATTAAGCTTGATTTTACGCAAAGTGTCCCAATAGAAAATACCGGCATTGCTATTATCTGTCACATCTCTGTTATAGAAATTCAAACCAAATGACTGTTCTTTAGTAATGTCAAGCCAAAGCGACGGACTTTCTCCAGGTCTCCAAGTAAATTTAACCTGCGGAGTACCGCTTGCAAGACAGACTGCTTCAACGCCAAGATTTGATGGCGGGATTGGTACTGGAGTTGGAGTAGAAGTTGGAGATGCAGATGGAGGAAGTAGACAAGAAAGCGTTATATCTTTACGTAATACTTGGCCATTTGTGCCACAAGCCATATCATATCCTGCAGAACATAACCAAGGAACATTTTCTACTTTTAGACACCCATCTGTATATGGTGGACAACTGCAATTATCAAAATGGAAACTTTGTCCCGGCGAAAGCATTGCAGAATTTCCTGTGCATCCTGAAGGACCTGCATCTCCCCCGCAAGATACTTTTATCTGACCCCCCGAATAATTTACGCCTTGAACAGTTCCATACATGCCCAAGCAATTAGGCCTGTTATGATTTGCCCGCGCACTATCTGCAAACAACAACATAACAATAAAAAATAAAAAAATAATAAATAAATATCGTCTCATTCTAAATTATTATGCATTGTAACTAATGCTTTCTTTTTTTCATTCAACCAATCTTCATATCCTAAGTCCATTCCGGAATTTATTGCAACTAGCTTAATCACTGACCCTCCCGAGCCATCTTCTCCTTGTATTTTTCTTACTTCTCCAATATTTCTTAAAGAGAACAAGGTGTCATAGAATATTTGTCCTGCGTTTTCGCTACTAAATACATATTCTTTTGGGGTTGTAATTAAGCTTTGTTCAGTTACCGTTTTCAAAAGATATCCATTTACTGCTAGTATATTCTGTAACCTAGGATATTTTAAGTATGCAGCGCTTGCTGCAGCAGATGCCGTTTCTCCTGCCTTAAGTTTTTGTTCGATTTCACTAAGCGCACTTTCTCCTTCTTTTCTTTGTAAATCAAACTCTGGTTCTTGCGGGTATGAATAAGGAGGTATCCAAAAACCCACTGTGTATGCTTCAACATTTTTAATTTGGCTCGTTATGATTTTTTCTTTCAAGAGCGTGTATTTTGCTATTAATTTCGCTTTTTCCGATAATTTATTTTCGTTTAGATAATTACTTATTTCGCTATCCGAAACAACGATCTCTAGTTTTTTTGCTTCGTTATTCAAAATTAATCTTTCTATAGTAACATCAAGAAATCTTTTTAAAACCACATTATCTATTGCAGACGGGACATATTGCTCTTCTGCCACTTTCTCTACAGTACTCTTATAAATTTTTTCATTTCCAACTGTTGCAAGAAGAATATCGGCAGGAACTTGTTTGCGAGTTAAGCTATAAAGACCAAAAGCGGCAAAAAGGAAAATTAGCAAAATAATAATACCGATTGCAAACCGCTTCTTATTAGAACGGCCCGGTACCGGCTGAGGCTGTGAAGCTTTTTGTGTACTATCTACTTCCTTTGTTTCTTGACCATCCATGTTACTATATGGGTTAAATTATAAACCTTAAAATAAAAATATCAATCCTCCAATAACAGGATCAAATGTCTCTTTTTAGCATACTATGCATATTCTCATTCGTCAAACTTATTATCTAAATCCCGGAATATGCAATACATCAACAGCTATAATTTGAATTAAGACATAACCAAAAATCGCCAAGAGAAGCCCTGCAATTGCATAATAGATATAACTTTTTCCCTTACTAATCTTATCGGGCTGCCCTTGCGAAGTAAGAATTGTATATCCACCAAAAATAATAAAACGAAGAGCAACTCCACCAATTACCCCAAGCCCTATTCCATAAAATTTTGTAACAAAGGCAAAGGGGTCATTTGGAATACATCCTAAATCTGTTTGAACTCCATCTGGGCAAGGCATGTTGTAATTTATCGTAGCACAAAATGAGGACTAAAACCAACCTTTTTTATTTTTACTTTCTTCTCCAAATTCTTTGAGAAGATTTTTCTGATGCCCTGTAAGATTTTTAGGAATTACAACTTTGATTTTTACATAATGTTCTCCGCGCCCCGAACCTCTTAAGTGAGTCACTCCTCTTTGCCTAAGTTTTACAATCGTATCCGGCTGAGTACCTGCAGGAACATTAAATTTTACCTGATCATCTACTGTTATGACACTTACTGTATCTCCCAATGCCGCTTTAAAAAACGGAATTTCAATTTCGGAAATAATATCGTACCCCTCTCTTCTAAATCTTGGGTCCTTTTTAACATCGACAATAACATCATAATCTGCAAACCTAATTCTTGATCCGTCATCAACTCCTGCCGGAATTTTTATGGTTTGATCTTTTCCTCCAATTGATATTTTTTTTGTTGTTCCCTTAACTGCCTCTATAAAATCGACTGAAAGTGAGTATGCAGAACGTCTCTGGCGGGAACCGAATGGAGACCCGCCTCCAAAAAATTGCTCGAATATTTCGAATGGATCTGAGAATCCTCCAAAATCAAAATCTGCTCCTTCTCTTCCTCCTGAAGTTGAATACGTATAAGTAAATGGTCCGTATCTTCCGGCATTTCCTTGTCCGCCCTGAGCGCCGCCGAAAGGTCCCTGACCTCCTGCGCCTTGAGTAAAAGCCTGATGACCAAATTGATCATAGGATTGTTTTTTTTGGGAATCTGACAAAACTTCATATGCCTGAGTAACTTCTTTAAATTTTTTGTCTGCCTCTTTAGTTTTATTTCTGTCAGGATGATATTGAAGAGCTAATTTTCTGTAAGCTTTTTTAATTTCATCGGCCGATGAATTTTTTGTAACTCCTAAAACTTGGTAATAATCTTTTTGTGCCATGAACTTGTTTATTATATTACAAAAGCGCGTTTACCGCGCTTAATTAAAATCATTTATATTAGGTTATATTTAATTTACTACTTCGCCTTCGACCGGTTCTTCTTTACCCGAGTCTGCTTTTTCTTTTTTTGAATCATTTGAATCTGATTGTGAATCTTCTGTCTCCTTTTTATCGTCAGTTTGCTGCTGAGTTTTATCATCGGTTGGTTGTTGTCCTTTACTGTACATTGCCTGTCCAACTTTTTGTAGAGAATCGGAAAGATCCTTTGTTTTACTCTCTAGATCTTCTTTTGTCCCTGTTTCAAGAACAGATTTAAGATCGGCAATTTTATCTTCTACTTCTTTCTTAAGATTTGAGTCAACTTTGTCACCGGCGTCTTTAAGTGTTTTTTCTGCTGTGAATATTAATGAATCTGCTGAATTTTTGGCTTCTATTTGCTCTTTTTTTTCTAAATCTTCTTTTGCATGCTCTTCTGCTTCCTTGGTCATTTTCTCGACTTCTTCTTTTGTAAGTCCAGTTGATCCGGTAATTTTTATGCTCTGCTCCTTACCAGTTGCTTTGTCTTGAGCTTTTACATTTAGAATTCCGTTTGCATCTATATCGAATGTTACTTCTACCTGAGGGACTCCTCGCGGAGAAGGAGGAATACCGTCCAAAGCAAACCTTCCTAAAGATTTATTGTCCGCAGTCATTGGTCTTTCTCCCTGCAAAACATTTATTTCTACTTGTGTTTGATTATCTGCCGCTGTAGAAAAAACCTGAGATTTGGAAGTCGGAATCGTTGTATTTCTCGCAATAAGAGGAGTTGAAACACCACCTAAAGTTTCTATGCCAAGCGTTAAAGGGGTTACATCTAAAAGCAGAACGTCTTTTACCTCTCCGCCCAAAACTCCTCCCTGAATGGCAGCCCCAATTGCAACAACCTCATCGGGATTTACAGATTTATTTGGTTCCTTGCCAAAAAATTTAGTTACTGCCTCGACAATTTTTGGCATTCTTGTCATTCCGCCAACAAGAACAATTTCGTCAATGTCCGATACTTTTACTTTTGCATCTTTTAGTGCCTGTTCAACCGGTTTTATGGTTTTTTGAATAAGAACATCAACAATTTGCTCAAGCTTTGCCCGAGTTAAAGTCATTGTAAGATGCAACGGTCCGTCTTTCCCTTGCGTTATGAATGGCTGATTAATTTGTGCTTCTGTTGAAGATGATAATTCTATTTTTGCTTTTTCTCCAGCTTCTCGCAAGCGCTGAAGTGCCTGAGGATCTTTTTTTAGATCAACTCCATTTTCTTTTTTGAACTCCTCTGCAAGATAATCTACGATTAGCTGATCGAAATCGTCTCCTCCCAAATGAGTATCTCCGTTTGTTGACTTTACTTCGTAAACTCCTTCTCCAAGCTCAAGAATAGAAATATCAAAAGTTCCTCCGCCCAAATCGTAAACTGCAATAGCATGAGCATTTTTTTTATCTAGCCCGTAAGCTAAGGCTGCAGCAGTTGGTTCATTTATGATTCTTAAAACTTCAAGTCCTGCAATTTCACCTGCTTGTTTTGTTGCCTGACGCTGACTGTCGTCAAAATACGCAGGAACTGTAATAACTGCCTGTGTTACTTTTCCACCAAGATAACTTTCGGCATCGCTTTTTATTTTTTGAAGAATCCGTGCTGAGATTTCTTGAGGAGTAAAAGTTCTTCCTTCAACTTCAACAACAGCCATTTCATCTCTACTAGATTTTACTGTATAAGGAATCCATTTAATATCGCCTTGAACAGAGGCATCTTTAAACTTTCTTCCCATTAATCTTTTAACTGAAAATATAGTTTGTTTTGGCTTTAGTACTAACTGACGTTTTGCAACATCTCCGACAATGTGAGAAATAGGATCAACAACAGAAGGAGTTGTATTTCTTCCTTCCGAAGAGTGAATAATTTTAGGAGATCCACCCTCCATTACAGCAGATGCTGAGTTTGTTGTACCTAAATCTATTCCAATAATTTTTCCCATAATTTAATTCCCTCCTTTTCCTACAGCTACCTGTGAAGCTCTTAAAACATTTTCATTTAAAGTATAACCTGTTTTTAATTCTTCGATAACTTTCCCATCTTCTCCCTCTGCTACAGTAACGCATTCCATATATTTTGGGTCAAAATCTTTTTCGAATGTTTCTATTTTTTTTACCCCTTCCTTTTCTAATATATCAGATAATTGCTGTATGGCAAGCTCGAGTCCCTGATCTTCAGTATGTTTTTTAGCAAGAATCAAGGTATCAAGAGCAGGTAATAATTTTAAAATAAACCCTCTGGTAGCTGATTTTATCAAATTCTGTCTTTCTTCTGCTACCCTTTTTTCTAGATTTTGATAATCTGCCAACGTTCTTTTTATATGACCCTCGAGTTCTTCGTTTTTTTTCTTGAGCGTCTGTACTTCATTTATTTTTGAACTCTTTTTTGCCATATTTTTTACCATCCTTCTGCAAGCTCGTTAATCAAATTACTAAAGTATCTAACTGTCGGCACAACATACGTATAATTTAATCTTGTCGGACCTATTACGCCTATTTCTCCACCTGAATGTTTTGATGTCTTGTAATGAGCAAATACCGATCCATAAGGACCAGAAAGTTTTGGACCCAGATCTTCACCAAAAAGAATGTGTATATCCTCATCATTTTCTATTTTTTCAAAAATAGCATCAAAATATCCCATCTCATCTATAACGCTCAAAAGATTCTTTGTAATATCTATGTCTAAGAATTCAGGCATATCTAAAATATTTGAATATCCTGCGCAAAAGAAGTCTCCTTCGTCTGTAGTTGCAATTGCTAAAGCCTTAGTTTTTTCTGCTAAAGATCTTGCAACTTCCTTGAGTAACCGTTGCTGAGTTGTTCTGTGATCCCATACTTTTTCTTTAAGCTCTACCTCCTCTTTAACAGAAATTTCTTTTTCCTTCATTAACTGGTTAACATAAAATTTCATACCTGCAGAGGTTGGTATGCGACCCGCAGACGAATGAGACTTTTGAAGATAACCCATATCTGTAAGCTTTACCATTTCATTTCTAATAGTTGCAGGAGAAGCACTAATATTTCGTTTTTTCTCAAGCGTCTCTGAACCTACAGGCAAAGCAGTTTCTATATATTCCTCTATAAGATTTCTTAGTATTTCTATCTGTCTTTGAGTAAGATTGTGCATAAAACTTTAAATTCTAATTTCTAATATCTAAATTCTAAACTTTTGAATTTGTTATTTTAATTTTATTTAGGATTTCTGATTTAGGATTTCGAATTTGCAATCCCGATCTAATTGGGATTGATTAGCACTAATATAACATGAGTGCTAATAGTTGTCAACCCCCTTTTTCTGTATCAAAATATGCTAAACTTATTTTTATGAAGCGAAGAAAAAAACCTATTTGGCTTTTAATCGTCGGCCTTTTATCTTTAGCAATTTTTATATATTTAATAGTTTTCTTATCTCCTAATTTTCAAGTCGCAGTTTTCAATTTTCAAGTACCCATTTTTCCAGTCTTTCTTTTAATTTCTTTCTTGTTATTCTTCTCGATTTCTTCTTTTGTATTAAATAATATGAGAAGAGGAATTTTCATCGGTCTTTTTGCTTCAACTTATCTTTTGCTTAGATTTTTAGATCTAACTCACATTTTCTTTTTAATCATGCTCCTTATCTTATTTGTCACCCTAGAAATGTTTTTTAGCTACAAAAAATAACCTAATCTATTCTTGTTCGAACATATTTTCTCTGTTAGAATTACTTCATGAATGACAAGAGTAAATTTTATATTACAAACGCGATTCCTTATGTAAATGCAAAGCCTCATATTGGTCACGCTATGGAATTTGTACAGTCCGATGCCATTGCAAGGTTTCATAGGCAGATGGGAGAAAATGTTCTTCTTCTTTGCGGAGCTGACGAAAACGCAATAAAAAATGTCCAGGCAGCAGAGCAGGAGAAAATTTCTGTCCAATTACTCGTTGATAGAAACCGTAAGCTCTTTGAAGATTTAGCAAAAAAACTTAATGTAAAATTTGATGTTTTTCAAAGAGGAAGCGATGCCAATCATCATTCTTCTTCGCAAAATTTATGGGAATTATGTTTAAAGAGTGGAGACATTTATAAAAAACAATATACGGGGCTTTACTGCATAGGATGTGAGCTTTTTTACGAAAAGAGCGAACTAAACGAAAATGGAGAATGCTTTGAACATCCTGGTAAAAAACTCGAAGAAGTTTCCGAAGAAAATTATTTTTTTAAACTTTCTAAATATCAAAAAGAGATTGAAGATATTATAAAGTCAAATAAAGTAAGAATAGTTCCCGAGAACAGAAAGACTGAAGCTCTAAACTTTTTAAAACAGGGGCTTAAAGATATAAGTATTTCCCGGTCCAATAAAAGAGCGAAAAACTGGGGAGTAAACGTACCAGGCGATGAAACTCAAAAAATGTATGTTTGGTTTGACGCTCTTAATATTTATAGGAGCGGAGCACCAGATTGGTGGCCTGCAAACCTACATGTAGTCGGCAAAGGAATACTTAGGTTTCACGCAATTTATTGGGTCGCTTTTCTTTTGTCTGCTAAGCTTTCTCTTCCAAAAAGTATTTTTGTTCATGAATATATAACAGTTAACGGACAAAAAATGTCAAAAACTTTAGGAAACGTAATTGACCCAATTGAAATTATTGATAAATATGGCCCTGATGCTTTACGTTATTATTTACTACGATATATTTCTCCTTTTGCAGATGGAGATTTTTCGGAAAGTAAGTTTACAAATGCTTACAATTCTGATCTAGCAAATGGTCTTGGAAATCTTATTTCCCGAGTTGCAAAACTTTGCGAAAATTCAAACTATACTCAGATGGGATCAAATAGCAGAGCTTCTGAGCATTTAATTCCTATTGAAGAATATTCAGAAGCCATTTTCAAATTTCGTTTTAACGACGCCCTGTCTTTTATTTGGAAAAAAATTGCAACTCTCGATAAGTTTATTAACGATGAAAAACCTTGGGATTTATTTAAAAACGGAGACAGAAGATTAAAAGGAGTTCTTGCGCATTCAATTGACCAGATTCAGGAAATCGCAGCACTATTAGAACCATTTTTGCCAGAAATCTCTCAAAAAATCGAAGAGCAATTCAAGGAAGCAAAAATTAAATCTGGAAAGCCACTATTCCCAAGAATATGAACGGGCATATCGACAAGCTCGCTTTTATTTTTATCAAAGACAGAAAAATTCTTGTAACTTTGAGTAAAGGCAAAGATGCGTGGTATATTCCGGGAGGCAAAAGAGAATCAGGAGAATCCGATCACGAAACATTGATAAGAGAAGTAAAAGAAGAACTGACAGTAGATCTAAGAGAAGAAACAATAAAATATTATGGAACTTTTGAGGCGCAAGCTCATGGAAAGCCAAAAGGAACGATTGTTAGGATGACTTGCTTTACGGGAAATTTTAAAGGAGAATTAAAACCAGCAGCAGAAATCGAGAAAATTGATTTTTTTAATTCTTCCACAAAAGAACCATTATCTCCAGTAGATTATTTAATCTTCGACGATTTAAAAGCAAAAGGAATTATTAACTAATTTTGAATTTTGAACTCTAAACTTTAAACTATCTTATGGTTGATGTTCATTGTCATTTGAATTTTCATTCTTTCGAGAAAGATTATGACGAAGTTATAAAAAGGGCCTTTGATAAGGGTGTTAAAAAAATAATAAATGTCGGGACTAAGATTGATTCAAGTAAAAAAGCTATTGAACTTGCACAGAAGTACGACGACCTTTACGCAATAGTAGGAATTCATCCTCATCATGCAGACAAATTAGAGGGAAACTGGCTTGAAGAGTTAGAGAAACTTGTCTTGCGAAGCAAGATCCCGCTCCGCGAGACTAAAAATCCAAAAGTAATTGGAATCGGAGAAATTGGAATTGATTATTATAAGTATAAATCAAATGATATTGTAGATCCAAAACTTCAAAAAGAAGTTTTTGCAAAACAGATTGAATTATCTTTAAAACTAAAACTGCCTCTTCAAATCCACAACCGTCACGCTGGAAAAGATATTTTGGAGATTCTTTATGCGTACAAAAATGAGCTTTTAGATCCACCCGGAATGTTTCACTGCATGTCTGGAAATATTGATTTACTAAAAAAAGTTTTGGATTTAGGTTTTTATATTGGCTTTGATGGAAATATTACTTATGATGGGCTTGCTCCTGGAGAAGAAACACTTTTAACTGACCTTGTTGAAAAAACGCCACTTGATAGAATATTAACCGAAACAGACAGTCCATTTTTAACACCGATTCCTTATCGCGGTAGGAGAAATGAACCTTCCTATGTTATAATTGTTGAGCAATTTATAGCTAAGACAAAAGGTATTTCCAGTGAGATAATTTCTCAAAAAATAACACAAAATGTCCACCGCCTTTTTAATATATGACAAATTTTTTCAGTAAAATTTTTACAAAATATCCAATAAAAACAAGGAGATTATTAGAAATTCTGCCTGGGTTTTTTTCGTGGATGCTTATCCTTTTTCCCTTATGGGGATCGTTTGCCATACCTTACTTTGTTGCTTACTTTATTTTATTTTTTGATGTTTACTGGCTCTATAAGTCTTTTTCTGTTGCAGTAACTTCATTTATTGCCTCAAATAGAATTAAGGCAGACGAAAGTAAAAACTGGCTGGAAAAAGCTTCGGTTCTTTCGGATTTTGAAAAAGTAAACCACATTATTATAATTCCAAATTTCAAGGAAAACGTAAATAAACTTCGCGATACAATAAAGGCAGTTGCAAACCAAACTTTTCCCACAAAAAGAATATTTATAATCCTTGCTATGGAAGAAAGAGAACAAGACGCAAAGCAAAAAGTAAATATTCTCATTAAAGAATTTAACGAAACTTTTGGTCAAATTTTTGCAACATACCACCCAGATATAGAAGGAGAAGTTAAAGGCAAATCTTCAAACGAAGCGTATGCCGGCAGGCAAGCTTATAGACAATTGATAAAAAAAGGTCTGATTGATATTGATTTTGCTACCATTTCTTCCGTTGATGCCGACTCAATTTTTGATAGACAATATTTTTCTTACTTAACTCATAGTTTCTTAACCGATGAGAAACGTTATAACAAATTTTGGCAATCTGCAAACGTAAACTATAATAATTTTTGGAAGATTCCTGCTCCAACTCGTATTATCGCCTTTTTCGGAAATATCTGGAGAATGGCAGTCCTTGTTCAGCATGATAAACTGGTTTCCAACTCTACTTACTCACTTTCTTTTAAATTATTAAAAAGAGTTGATTATTGGGACGTAGATGTAATTCCCGAAGATTATAGAATTTTCTTTAAGACTTTTTATATGTTAAAAGGAGAAGCATGGGTTGAACCTATATTTTTAAAAACATCTATGGACGCTCCTCTTTCCCAGGGATATATTAAGAGTCTTAAAAATAAATATGATCAGGAAAGAAGATGGTCATGGGGCGTATCCGATGATCCGCTATTTATTAAATGGTGGTTTACTGTTCCCAACGTACCGTTTGTCAGAAAAACCGTAATGCTATACAATGTTTTAATCGATCACTTCTTATGGCCGGTCAATTGGTTTATACTTACAGTTGCTGCAAACATTATCCCATTTATAAATCCGGTGTTTTCAAGAACATCCCTAGGCTATAAACTTCCCAGCATTGCTGGAACAATCTTAACTTTTTGTCTTCTCGCTCTTTTAATGCTTATAATTGTTGACTACAGAACAAGACCTAAATCTAAATCCTTAAGCAGGACCCGGGAATTCCTTTTTCCTCTTGAATTTATACTTCTGCCCATTGTTGGCTTTTTCTTTTCAACTCTTCCTGCACTTATTTCCCATACTCAACTTATGCTTGGAAAAAGACTAGAATATAAAGTAACAGAGAAAATATGAAGTTTTTAAAAAGAGTAGAGAAGAATAGAAATTTCTGGTTTCTTCTAATAAGCTCTTTTGTTTTTTTTCTGCTTCGCTTACCCTCACTTCTTGAACCATATTGGTATGGAGACGAAGGAATTAATCAGGTCTTAGGACTTGCTATAAAAACCGGACGGCTTCTCTATAGAGATATTTGGGATAATAAGCCTCCCCTTCTTTATATGCTTTATTCTCTTTTAAATTCAGACCAATTTACCCTGCGTCTTGTATCTTTAGTTTTTGGGATACTTTCATTGATTGTTTTTTTTGCACTCTCAAGAAAACTTTTTGAAGAAAAAGAAGGAAATAAAATTGCAATATTATCAACAATAATTTTTGGGTTACTTTTTGCCCTTCCTATTGTTGAAGGAAATATTGCAAATGCAGAGAATTTTATGCTTCTTCCTATCATTCTATCGGGGTTTATAATATACAGTGCAAAAGAAAGACTAAAGAAAAATATTCTAATGCTTTCGGGACTTATGCTTGGAATTGCATTTTTATTTAAGATTGTCGGAATCTTTGATTTCGCTGCCTTCTTTCTGTTCCTTTTTATTTTAAACTTACCTAGAAAAATTTCAAACCTTAAAAATACCATCTACGCCCAGTTCTATTTTTTACTACCATTTATATTTGGGTTTGTTTTTCCTATAGCTTTTTCTTCGTTATTTTTTCTTTTTCATGGGCTTTCCGCTTTTAAATATTTTCTAGAGGCTTCATTTATTCGAAATATAGACTACGTAGGCTACGGAAACAAATTCATAGTTCCCCAAGGTTTACTTATCTCAAAGCTACTAATTCTTTCTCTATTCTTATTGTTTCTTTTTGCAAAAAGAAACAATTTTTCCAGAACAACTCTTTTTATATTAATATGGTTTGCCTTTTCTCTTTTCAATGCATTCTTTTCGGGACGTCCTTATACTCATTACATTTTAGTTTTTATTCCAAGCTTCTCTCTTTTAGTAGGTTTGATATTCTGGGAAAAGAGATATCGCTTTTCGCTTGTCCTAATACTTATAATTTCGTCTTATTTAATAATTAATAATTTTTGGATTTACAACAAGGTTCTTCCCTACTATCAAAACTTCTTTTCTTTTATAACGGGCAGGGAATCGGTAGTGCAATACCGAAGCTTTTTCGACAAGAATACTCCCGTAGATTATGAACTTGCCCAATTTATAAAAACTAAAACTAAGAAAGATGATAATATATTTATCTGGGGAAACAACGCTCAGCTCTATACACTTTCAGATAAACTTCCGCCCGGCCGCTACACAGTTGCGTATCATATAACCGGATACAAAGACGGGATAGAGAATACAGAAGAAGCTTTCGTAAAAAAAGAGCCTAAATTAGTCATCATTATGCCCGATCAAAGCCAGATTCCTTTTTCGCTATACAATTATGGAAAAGTGGTAAAAATAGACAATGTACTTATTTATGAACGAATTTTTTAATGAGGTAAAAAGAGACAGAGTAATGTCGGGAGGATTCTTTTTAACTTTTATTACAATTTTTATTTCTCTTATTTATATCCTGATTAACTTTGGATCTCTTCCTCCATATATTCCTCTTTTTAATCAATTGCCTTGGGGAGATCAAAGACTAGGAACATCAATTATGATTTTTATTCCATTAGGAGTCGCATTTTTTATTGCAGCTTGCAATATGCTGATTTGTTATTTTATTTATAAAAAATCGCAAATAATTTCACGCATGCTTGCTGTAACAAACATTCTTATCGCTTTTTTATCTTTTCTTTTTATCATCAGAGTCATTGTCCTAATTACATAAATGTACGACATAGTTTTTTTGCCTTTTTTAATTTCATTTATTCTAGTTGCTGTTATAACTCCTCTATCTCTAGCTTTTATTAAAAAGTTAGGAATTATCGATGATCCAAAAAAACATAAACATCCTGCAATTCTTCACAAAAAACCGGTTCCAAGAGGAGGGGGAATTCCTCTATTTATCGGGGTATTAATAGCAGGAATTTTATTTCTTCCACTAACAAAAACTGTCATAGCGCTATTTTTTGCATCTTTTATTTCTCTTCTCATAGGTATCATTGACGACAAATACGACTTGTCCCCATACGTTCGTATTGTATTTAACATAATTGCGGGACTTATTATTGTAGGAAGCGGAGTAGGAATAACATTTATTACAAATCCTTTTGGCGGAACTATTTACCTTGACACATTTAGATTAATGTTTGATTTTTTAGGACAGCATTCAATTCTTATTATCTCGGATCTTATTGCAATAATTTGGTTGGTATGGGTTATGAACATGCTTAACTGGAGTAAAGGCGTAGACGGACAAATGCCGGGAATAGTTGCGATATCGGCTATTGTTATAGGAATATTAAGCTTAAGATTTCCTATTGTAGATCAAACAAATTTAATTTCGGCAAAATTATCTTTTATTCTGGCGGGAGCATCTTTAGGTTTTCTAATCTACAATTTCTATCCAGCAAAAATTTTTCCGGGCTACGGAGCCACCTCAATTTATCTACTTCTTGGCGCATTATCTATTCTCTCAAGCGCAAAGCTTGCAACGGCAATTTTAGTTATGGGAGTACCTATGATTGATGGAATTATTACAATCATAAGAAGGATTGCTTCGGGCAAATCTCCATTTTGGCACGACAAGAAACATCTCCATCATCTCTTGCTCTATATGGGTTTTGGTCAACGGAAAGTTGCATTGTTTTACTGGATAATTTCTGCTATATTAGGTTCTCTTTCCCTTCTATTAACGAGCAAGGGGAAACTTTTTGCAGTTGCTATGGTTATAATTCTAGTCGGAGGCTTTTTGTTATTTTTACACTTTGCTTTAGATAAGAATAATAATGAAACTAATATATAACATATTTCGGCTATTAAGACCCAGGCAGTGGATAAAAAATTTGGCGGTATTTGCTGCAATAACTTTTTCCGGAGAACTTTTTAACACACCAGTTTTAAATAAAGCAATAATAGCCTTCATTGTTCTCTGTGGATTATCCTCTGCAACATATATAGTAAATGATATTTTTGACAGAAAAAGCGACAGACTTCATCCCTTTAAAAAATTTAGACCCCTTGCCAATAAAGAAGTTCCAATAGCTTTGGCTATTTTTATTGCAGTAATTCTTGCAATTGTATCTCTTTATTTAGGCTTAGTGCATGTAACCTTATCTTTTTTTATAGTTACTTTAATCTATATAGTACTTCAGTTTATCTACTCATCTTTTTTAAAAGCTGTTGCTGTTGCCGATATTCTGGCAATTGCAGCTGGGTATATATTAAGGGTTTACGCAGGAGAATTTGCCACAGGTTTTCATATTTCTGTCTGGCTTTTATTAACAGCTATTTCCCTTTCTCTTTTCCTGGCAGTTGGAAAAAGAAAATCGGAACTAACCTTAGTTTCTCAGGTAAAAGACGTGAATATTACAAATATTCGAAAATCTCTGTCTCATTATTCGGAACGTCTTCTTGATGTTTATGCCACAATGTTTGCAACATCAACATTTGTTTTTTACTCACTTTTTACTTTTCTGGAAAATCCCAAAAGTTTTCACCTGGGTTTAAATATTCTTTTGCCGGACTTTCTGCCGATTTTTTTCTACAAAAAATGGTTAATGATAACAATTGCTCCAGTTGTTTATGGCCTAATGAGATATATTCAGGATATTTACGAAAAACATGAAGGAGAGAGTCCAGAAAAAGTCCTCCTATCCGACAAATCTCTCTTAGCAACTGTTATTATTTGGATAATACTCGTAGTCGGAATAATCTACTTCATCACCCCATAATTATGAGCAGCAAGCATGAAGCACCTATTATCATCGACGGAAAAATCTCTCGCAAATTGTGGCAAGATGAAAAAATAGAACGAAGAAAAACTTTCGAGCCTCCTTATTTAATTTTTCAATCGAGAACCTTAGCTGAGTTTACACCCGAAGAGCTGAGACGACCCACAGATGCATTTACTCAAAAAGAGGTAGAAGTTTTACAAGGTCATGTTGACAATCTATCAAAAAAAGAAAAAATTAATAGATTTAGTATTTCTTTAAAAGATCTTAGAATATATGAAAGCCAGATCGCAGGAAAGATGGGGTTTAGTAGTAGGCAAGACGGTTTAAGAGCAGCCGTTGTTAGGGGAGTTAAGTTGGGTCTTTTAGATACGAGTAGTCTACCCTTAAAACCTACTGAGCCATTTACTACGAGAGAGTCTCATGTTTTGGTTGCAATGGTTAAAAACTATCCTACTTCGCTAACTTGTGCTGAGCTAGGTATATCGCCGAATTCTGTAGCAACTTACAGATCTGGCGCATATTTAAAACTTGGTCGTTGTAGTCAGTATCAAGCTATAGCTTGGGCGACTAGAGAAATGGTAAAACACGGACAGCTATAGTTTATTATTCTTTTTTGGCGTATTGGGAGCTGATCCAGCCTGTTTTTCCATCTGCCATTTTTATTTGGAACCATCCTTCTTCTTCTGTTACCAATTCCAGACTATCTCCTGGAGACACTCTCCCAATTTCAGATGATGCCGTAGAGCTACTTCCTCTTACTCTAAGAAATCCTGTAGGCGTATCTAATATTGTTACTTTTGCAACCGTAGGAGCTTGAGCAGTGGGTAACGGAACCTGGGCAGAAGAACTCGCAACATTTGGATCTACACTCAAAAAAACGACTACTTTTAGCCTAAACCCTGCAGTGGTTCTTATTTGTAGAGTTTTATCTGCATATCCTTCTTTTGTAAGTTTAATTTCATGATCCGATTCTATTACATCTTTTAGTAAAATCGGAGTTATTCCCTTCTCGTTATTATCTAAAAATACATTTGTTTTATCGGGAAAAGAAATTACCATAAGTTCTGTATCTTTTTTATTAGAAAGCGGAGTTAATGTTATAACGCTACCCGACTCATTTTCTCCAAAAGTTTTGGCAACAACTGTTAATGTAGATTTATTAATTGCGACTTGCTCTTCATAAGGCCTAGAATTCCCTTCTTTTGGAATCAACCTAATCCTGTAATTACCAATAGGAATCATATCTTTTGTTTCGCACTTACAAAGCGGAGTTTCACCAATCAATTTCCCATTTAAATATACTTGGCTCTTCGGAGTTGATGTTACCTGCAAGGCTCCTTTTCCGGAATTCTGATTTAAATATAAAACAGCGCCCGCAAAAATAATCAATATTCCTAAAAAGGGAATAGTGTAAAAAAGTATTTTTTTCATTAACAGAATTTATTATACCAGAAGAATATACTTACTTTTAAATCTTTTTGAAGAAATTCTGAATTATAGATTATGAATTCTAAATTCTATTAGTAGTCCATTCCCCCAGGAGGCATTCCAGGCATTGCTGGTTCTTTTTTCTCTGGAATATCGGTTACCAAAGCTTCTGTTGTTAATATCATAATTGCTACCGAAATAGCATTTTGAACTGCTGTTCTTACAACCTTAAGTGGGTCTATAATCCCAGCCTTCAGCATATCCACTGGCTCTGCATTCTCAACCGATTCAAGAGTTAATACATTAAATCCCTGTCCCGAAGCACTTACCATTTTTGCTTTCGCTATTAATTGACCTGAATCTAGCCCGGCATTTTCCATAAGTTTTTTGAAAGGCGCTTCAAGAGCCTCTTTTACTACTTCGAATCCAAATATCTCATCTCTTGCTGCTTTTGCGCTTTCAAAACTTTTTATATTCATTCTCGTAGAAATATCAAGAAGTGCAACTGAACCTCCCGGGACAATTCCTTCTTCAAGAGCTGCCTTTGTTGCCGCAACTGCATCGTTGACTCTTTCCTTTCTGTCTTTCATTTCAACTTCTGTAGCGGCCCCTACATTTATCACAGCAACTCCTCCTGCAAGCTTAGCAAGTCTTTCCTGAAGTTTCTCTTTATCAAAATCAGAAGTAGTATTTTCGATTGCTCTTTTTACCTGAGCGATTCTTGCTTTAATTTCAGTTATTTTTCCTTTCCCTCCAATTATTCTTGTATTTTCTTTATCGGCCCAAACTTTATCTGCCTTTCCGCAATCTTCAATTGTTACGCTCTCAAGCTTTCTTCCTGTGTCTTCCGATATAACTGTTCCTCCAGTAAGAATTGCTATATCTTCAAGCATTTCTTTTCTTCTGTCTCCGAATCCGGGAGCTTTTATCGCAAGTGCATTAAAAGTTCCCCTAAGCTTATTAACTACTAAAGTTGCAAGGGCTTCTCCTTCTATCTCATCAGCGATAATTACAAGATTTTTAGAAACTTTAACTAAATTCTCGAGAAATGGGAGAAGTTCCTGAAGATTTGAAATCTTCTTATCAGTTATAAGAATATGTGGAGCATCCATTTCTGCTTCCATTTTGTCAGAATTGGTTACAAAGTAAGCAGAAGCATAACCTTTATCAAACTCCATTCCTTCTTTGTATTCAATTTCTGTAGATAATCCTCTCCCTTCTTCTACTGTTACAACTCCGTCTTTACCAACTTTATCTAGCGCCTCAGCAATTAGCTTACCTAATTCAGGATCACCAGCTGAAATAGTTGCTACATTCGCAATATCTCCTGGCTTAATTGATTTTGCCATTCCTTTTAATTCCCCTACAATATGATTCCCTGCTTTCTCTAGTCCTCTTCTCATGATCATAGGATTTGCTCCTGCAGTAATTCGAAGAATACCTTCTTCAACAATTGCTCTTGCTAAAATCGTTGACGTTGTTGTTCCATCTCCTGCAACATCTGCTGTTTTTGAGGCTGCTTCTTTTACAAGCTGAGCGCCCATATTTTCGAATGGATCTTCAAGCTCTATTTCTTTTGCAACTGTTACTCCATCATGAATAACATTGGGAGCACCCCATTTTTTATCGAGTGCTACGTTTCTTCCTTTTGGGCCAAGAGTAGTTGCAACAGCATCCGCAAGCTTATTTACTCCGGATTTTAATTTTTCTCTTGCTTCTGATCCGTATTTTATTTGTTTTGCCATATTAATCTACAATTGCTAAAATATCTTTTTGCTCAACAATTGTCCATTCTTCATTTTCAACTTTAACTTCGATTCCTCCCCATTTTTTATACATTACTTTTTGTCCTACTTTTACAATCATTGAACCTTTGATAATTTCTCCGTCATCCATAACGCCAGGGCCAACTTCCATAACAACACCTATTTGGGGTTTTTCTTTTACAGAATCCGGAAGAATAATTCCGCTCGCTGTTTTTGCCTCTGCTTCAAGAGGCCTAACTAAAACATTATCAAATAGTGGTTTGATTTTATTTTTTCCTGCCATAATATTTTAAACCTAAAAAATATCACTCTAAATAAATGATTGCTAATTTATACAACAAAACATTTTTACTGTCAATAACCTATAGTTTTAAATGTCCAGTCCCAATTGAATCGGGGTTGACATAGTGTTTTTTCTCCTATACGATAAATTAAGATTCGTATGTCAATATTGACTCCAAAAAAATTAATTCTTTTTGGTCTTGTAGCAATTCTTCTAATAGCAATTCCTATTACAGTTTACCTCGTTGGACAACAACAAGACCTTAGAGGAAGAGCAGCTCCATCAACAACTCTTGCTTTTCAGCCCACATCTAAAACAGTCGAGATTGGACAAGATGTAACATTTGACATAATTATTAATCCAAACAGTAATTTTGTGAGTTTTGTTCATTTAATTATTGCTTATGACCCGACTAAATTAGAAAAATCAGGAGACGGACTTACTATTAATACCAATGCTTTCCCGGGCTTTGATAGCACCAAGCCCCCTGTTCCAACATTTGATCCAACAGGAAAAATAACAGTAGATTTGGCTGTTGGGGCAAACCCAACTGCATTTATACAAAACAACAATACTAAAGTAGGTACTCTTACTTTAAAAGCAATTGCTTCTACGCAAGGCACGACTACGCCAATTACATTTGATAGCGAAACACAAGTTTTAACAGGGCAAGGAGATCAATTTAATACCAATGTTTTATCATCAACAATTCCGGCAAGCGTAACAATTTCAGAAACAGCAACAATAAGCCCAACTTTAACCCCAATCCCAACATCAGCTACAACTCCGACTCCAACATCGGGAGTAGTGGTTACGCCAACTCCTTCGTGTCAAGTTCCATCGGTTGTCTCTAATGTAAAAGTTGAGTATCCAAGCTGCGAAGGATCACAGTGTTCATTTGAACAAGCAAGTTGCAGTTGGGACGCACTTACAGGAGCAACAAGTTACGCTGTAAAAATTAGCCAAACCGAATCAGGTGAAGTAGTAAGAAATGATACGGCAACTTCATCAACTACTAAAGTTGTGTTTTCGGTAGTACAAAATAAAACTTACCAATGTGACATATCTGCTGTAAATAGTTGCGGAACGGGACCTGCGGGGACTCATTCCCTGCTCTGTGCTGTAGAAGGAGTAGAGCTAACACCAACTCCCGTACCTACTTCAACACCTGAACCTACAATTATTGCTCAGATAACTCCAATTCCAACCTCAGCTCCAGCACCAACAACTCCTCCAGCTGTTGCAACTCCAACTATACCTCCTTCCGGTCCTGGAGAAATAATAATTGGAATAGGTGCTCTTGGAATAATACTTTCAATTATCGGGGGCGTATTTCTCTTTATTATTTAACAGTTAAATCTTTAATACTGCAAGAAAAGCTTCTTGCGGTATTTCTATCTGGCCAAATTTCTTCATTCGTTTCTTTCCTTTTTTCTGTTTATCTAAAAGCTTAGTTTTTCGGGTAACATCTCCGCCGTAAAGCTTTGCTGTTACATCTTTTCTGTATGCGGCGATTGTTTCGCGTGCTAAAATTTTTCCCCCAACTCCTCCTTTTATTCTTGAAAAATTAATAACAGCCTGTACAGGAATTGGAATATTTTGACGGGGAATTTCTTCTTTTAATTTTGCTACTAGTTTCCTGCCGAATTCCTCTGCTTTTTCAACTGGAATTACCTGGGCAAGGCCTTCGACCGGTTCGTAATTAACCAAAATATCTAGCTTTACCAATTTAGCAGGTCTGTAGTCGATTACTTCAAAATCAAAAGATGCAAACCCCGAAGTTTGGGATTTTAAATCATCATAAAAACCAATTAATATTTCGAGAAGAGGAATAACTGCTTCAATTTTTTGTGAAGTTCCTATATTTTGAGAAGTTTCAATTGTTCCCCTTTTTTTGTAAATCAGTTCGTTTATCTGCCCGTAATATTTTTGAGGAGCAAAAACTGTAATTCTGGCATATGGCTCTTCAACCTGAGATTGAGAACTTGGATTAAATTCGGAGGGTTTATTAATAACATTGCCGTCAATAATAAAATTGACAGAAGGAGACGTAACAATAATATCAAGTCCATATTCGCGCTCAAGTCTTTCCTGAGTAATCTGAGCATGCAAAAGTCCTAAAAATCCAACACGAAGACCCTGTCCTAAGGAAATTGAAGATTCAGGTGAATATATTAGAGCCGCGTCGTTTAATTTAAGTTTTTCAAAAGCTTCTTTCATTTTTTGAAACTCCGATGATTCTGTCGGAAAAAAAGATAAAAAAACAACTGGTCTTGCCTCTTGGTATCCAGGCAGTGGCTCTGAAGGTTCTCTTGGATGAGTTATGGTATCACCAACTTTAACAAGAGATAAATCTTTTATGTTGGTAGCAATAAAACCAACTTCACCTGATTTTAACTCTTCTATGTAATTTGGCTTGGGAGTTAAGTAGCCTACCTGAAGAACTTCTCCTTTCGATTTAGTTGCTAAAAAAGAAATTTCGTCCCCGACTTTTATTAAACCCCCAAAAAGTCTACATGTTACAATTACTCCTTTGTATGGATCGAGACTTGAGTCAAAAATTAGAGCAGAAAGTTTATCGGCTTGCCCTGAGCTGGTCGAATGGGAAGCAGCTTTTGGTGCTGGAATTTTTTCTATAATTTCCGCAAGAAGCATTTCAACGTTTTCTCCAGTCTTTGCTGATACTTTTATGATTTCGTCCTCCTTAAATCCCAAATCCATAAGCTCTGTAGTTGTTTTTGCAATATTTGCAGCGGGCATATCTATTTTATTAATAACCGGGATAAGTGTAAGGTTAGCATTCATTGCCAAGTTAAAATTAGAAAGGGTCTGAGCTTGAATTCCTTGTGATGCATCAACAATTAACAGTGCTCCTTCAACAGATGCAAGAGATCTTGAAACTTCATAAGAAAAATCAACATGCCCCGGGGTATCTAATAAATTGAGTTGATAATTGATATTTGAAAATTGATAGCTTAGGCGAATTGCTTTAAGTTTTATGGTTATCCCATGTTCCCGCTCAAGTTCCAAGCTGTCTAATATTTGCGCCTGATGTTTTTCGCCAATTGCACCACATATTTCCATAATCCGATCTGCAAGAGTAGACTTGCCATGATCGATATGTGCAATAATCGCAAAATTTCTAATATTCTTCTTATCCATAGTGGAGAAATTATATCAGAAATGTAGGATAATTGACTTTTATTAAAAACGGGCATATAATCCGGGCAGATAATTTTTGTTATGCGAAGACCAGAAGCTCCCGATATTGCCGCCTTCATTGCTCAATACACCAATGAACCCCCTGAGATAGTTGAAGAACGACTAAATAACCGACTCTATGGGTCGGAAGAAGCCCGTGCAGTTCTTGCCAATGCTATTAGAGGCATGGCAGAAGCTCTTAGAGAGAACGATTATCCCCTCATGTATAAATACAATATCGATATAGGCTCAGCAATGCTTTTTGGAGTAAAGTCTAAGCCTGTAAATCTATATGAGCCAATTGAGCTAGGACCAGATGATAGAGAACTTGTTACAAATCTTATTCATGTTGCATTATCTATGAAGAGCGATGATCTCTCGGAGATTAAACAAAGATTAGATGCAATTCCTGAACCCCTCGGATCTTTATGCGATGAGGGAGTATTTGATGAATACAATCAAGAAGCATTGTTAGTAATAGCCGGACTTGCTGATCAACTTAAAAAATCTGCAGATCCACATGATGACGTATCCCCAAACAGAATAGTAAAAGTGTTTAGAAAACTTGCACCTACTGTAAGTGATATTACCTGTTCTATTTTATGGAGTGATCGCCCAAACCTTCGAAAACAACTCAGAAAGTTTAATAGCGAAATTGAAAAAATTAATAAGTGACTTTCTATCCATTGGGGTAGATTTTTCTTGCTTTTTTGCGGGCAGATTTTAGAATATATTCTTCGCCAGGTTTCATATAGTTATATTCCTGAGGAGTTTCCTTAATAGTCCCATTAGCAACTTGTTTTAGGACATCAATTTGCAAACGGTGCTCTACTTTTAATGCTCTTTTCTGAAGTCGCTTGGGAGTATCATTTGGCAAGTAAATTGGAACTTTTGCCCGACCGACTATTGCTCCTTGGTCAAAATTCGCATGTACTCTTTGGGAAATAACTTCTGTACCATTATTTCTTCCCGTTGCTCTTGCAAAGTATAACATTGCAGCATGCGGTTGGATTCCATGCATAGCTTTGGTTTCGGGCAAAGGTCCGGGGTGCTGATTAAAAATCATATTTGGAAATGCATCAATAACAATTGTAGGTGTACGGGCAAGCCATCCATTCTGCATTACAACTGTAGCTCCATACTTTCGAAATACTTTTAACATTGCCATACCAAAACCGTATTCGTCTACTTTTCCATCATCTCCTCTAAATTTTTCCTGATCAACAATCTCAAAAGGAAGCTTTAATCTTTTTGCCTTTTTAATTGCGTCGATATCATCCCTACCTGTAAGAACACAAGCAATGTCCATTGCGAGCTCCCCTCCCTGGGAAGCAAGAGCAATTTGCTCCATAGTACTTCCACCACCATAAACTAATGATCCCAATCTTTCTTTCATATCATGCGACTTCGCCGTATCTCCATGTGTGTCCGCGGAATTTTACAACAGGCTCATCAATAACTTCACCTGCAATTGCTGCTTCGCAATTATGATTCCCCGCAATATCAATAAGCTTTTTTGCTTCCACTTCGTTTGGAACAACAATTAAAAACCCAACCCCCATATTCCATTTTTCACATGCTTGCATATCAGAAATAATAAGATCTTTATCTGAGTGCAAAGAATGCGCTAATTCTAAAATAGAAGTGACTGCTTCAGGATCTGGAAATACATGGTCAATAGTCAAACCAAATCCAGATTCCTGAACCATTCTAATTCCTTTTAACGGGATACCGCCTCCTGTTATGTGAGCCGCTGCAATTATATTCACTTCTTTTTCTCCAAAAATTCCTCCCTGAGCATCATAAATGATTGGTCCATATAGACGAGATGGCATTTTCAACTGCTGTGTTATCTCTGGATATTTTTCGTGCCATTTCAAGCGCTCCCCATTCACGATATCTGTTATAAAAAAATGTTTCATAACAGGCTTCATCCATTCTACAACCATTTCTTTATTTTCAACTAAATTTTTAAAAGCATCCTCTCTTGCTTTTTGTCCTTCTGGACTTATTGCATAAAAAAATTGAAGTAAACTTCTTATCGTACTTAAACCGTTTGAACGTACTGATTCTTCGCGAAGCGCTACAACTAATTGTCCTGGTTGAAGATTTTTTCCTGTTATCTCTTTTTCGGGAACATAAAGATTAAGCCCCACTGCGTTTAAATTTATACCAAATCCACCATATCCCGGAGCTCTATAACCAAGTTCTGCAGTTTCTCCATTTAAGATTGCGAAATTCCCAATTTCAGCTTGTTCTTTAAGTCCAATAGCAACCGCTCTTATGATATCTGTATCTGCCGTACTGACATCTAATATATCCGTAATCCCTAATAAAAATGAGCCATCCCTTGCCGTATCTCCATCTATCATAGCGCAAACATCAGCAGCTAAGGTTCTGAATTCATCTGGATCTTGAGATTCAGTAAAAAGCCTTTCGGCTATCTCTGGTTTCGTACCCCCACCATCTGCGTTGGTATAAATTTTAAAAGGATGCGGATTAATTATTGATTTGTTATTTACGCGATGGACTCTAAATTGGGGCTCGGGGAAATTATCTGCTGTAGATGCCAAAAGATTTCCTAGAATAAATGACGCTTCTCCTTTTTTATCTGCTACTAAAAGTTTCTCTATTCCTGCCATCTATTTGGCTCTATCCTACTTTATTTTTCTTTTGTAGTCAATCCGAAATTAAACTTTAATGCGGGTGCCGTCGATGGTTTCTTCGCTTTTTCTAAGTATATCTTTCCAGTTTCCCAGTTTCTTAAATAGAAGAAGAAACGTTGATGCTTCTTTTACATCAAAAAGCCAAGTCAGAAAAATATAAAGAGATAATCCGGCAAGACTGGAAATTCCAGTAAGCATGAGAAGATTTATAGTTTTTGTGGTATCAAATATTAGCTGGTCTAAAAGCTTTATTGGAACATATAATGCAAACCCCGTAAAAAAAGTTGCAAGAAAAATCTTTCCCATTGAAAAAATAAATTTTAATTTTTGAAATCCACCTACTTTTATATCAAGGAGTATAAACGAAATAATAAGATTGACTATTGAAGCGATTGAAAAAGATAAAGCTATTCCTGTAATCCCCATATGGTAAACGAAAATTAAGAGCCATGAAAGACCCAGCATTAAAGCTGTCGTAATGGCTCCGATAATTAGGGGAGTTTTTGAATCATGAAGGGCATAAAATCCACGCGATACCAAATAAATTAAAGACTGAGCAAAGATTGAAATACTAAAATAAGCAAGCATTTGACCCGTCAAAACTGTAGCCGGCCAATCCAAACGCGGAGCTCCGTAAATTAGACGAACTAAAGGAATTCTAAGAACCAAAAAAAGAACTGAAATCGGAAGAATTAAATAAAGCATTTGATTAAAGCTTGTTATAAATGTATTTTTAAATTCTTCTAATCTATCCCTTTCTCTTGAAAGCACGGGAAAAGCAGCCTGTGCAATAGCATTTCCAACAAGAGTCACGGGCGCAAAGGCAAGAGTTTGGGCTAGATCAAAAATTACATAATTTCTGCCAGGATCCGCAAGAAAAGAAACAAGAGTTACAGTAAGAAGTGTTCCTAATTGAAAAATTGCGATAGATAGAGTTCTTGGCCACATAAGTTTTAAAACCTGCATAACACCTTTGTCTTTAAAATAATTTAAGGAAAAAACTGGTTTAATGGAAAACTTAACTTTTAAAATAAGTGGTATTTGTATTGACACAAAAATAAGTGATCCTAGAATTACTCCGTAAGCAGCCGAGTAAATTCCTACGACAGGAGCCAAGATTAAAATTCCGATTATTATACCAAGATTATATAGCGCTGATGCAAAACCGGGGATAAAAAAATGGTTATGAGATTGAAGAACTGCAGTAAAAAAACTTGCAACAAGAAATATTGTCTGACCTATTATAATTATTCTCATCAAATTTCCCATAAGAATTATATCTGCGTGGGAAAATCCTGGTGCAAGTAATTTCGAAAAATAAAAAGAAAATGTATAAAGGATAACTGCAAGAATTGTAAAAGTAATAAGTCCGAGCGTAAGAAGAGTCGATCCTAATTTATGCGCCTCCTCTTGTCTTCCTTTTCCTATATAGTCTGAAAAAACAGGAATAAGAGCAGACGAGAGAGCGCCTGCTATGATAAGCTGAAAAAGAAAATCCGGTAGTCTGGTTGCGACATCATAAACTCCGAGAATGTTTGATGCCCCAAAAAATTCAAGGAGGAGTCTTTTTCGAACAAGCCCTAAGACTTGGGATAAGATTGTAGTCCCCATTATTATAAGAGCCGCGGTTAAAATGTTCGTTTGTTGAGTAAGGAAGAAATTAAAACTTTTCTTTAATAAATTGCGGGGAGCCATTGTGTTTTATAGTATAACATGGTAAAATCTCCGCATGCCAGTAACAAAATCTGCCAAGAAAAAACTGAGAAAAGATAAAGTAAAAACAGAAAAAAATAAAAAGATAAAAAATCTTTTTAGATCTGCTGTTAAAAAAGCCCAAAAAGGCAAAACCGAGAAGATTATAAAAGATGCAATAAAACTAGTTGATAAAGCTGCAAAAAATAACATTATTCACAAAAATAAAGCTTCGAGACTTAAGTCTAAGCTTTCGGGATTAATAAAGAAAAAACTCAAGAAAACCAAGACAAAATAACCTCATTTCTCTTTGACAAAAGTATCAAAAATCCCTAGACTAAAAGTGTGCGAAAAAACCACCATCCTTCTATAAATCTTTTGGGCAATAGGCAAGGAAATATCTTTGAAAAATTTATTGACTGGGCTTTAACAATTGGAAGACTTGTAGTAATTCTTACAGAGGTTATTGCGCTATCTGCTTTTATATATAGATTTACTCTGGATAGAGAGCTAATTGATTTGCACTCAAAAATAAAACAGGAAACGGCAATCGTTGGTTACTTAAAAAGCAGAGAGGAAATATATAGAAATCTGCAAGACAGACTTTCGGTCGCTTCTGAATTCTCTGAGTCAGGAGGGAAAAAAAATAAAATATTTAACGACATAATTGAACTTGCCACCGGCGGGATGACTTTTAATGAGTTAGTTTTATCAGAAAATTTTGTAAAGATTGATGCAAACTTTCAATACATTTCCTCCCTTACTAATTTTGTCAATTCATTAAAAAACTATCCAGCTATCGAAAGTGTCAGCATAAATAAAATAGGAAATAAGCTTTCCAATTCTCTTATTACAGCAAGTATAACGGTAAATCTTAAATAAAAATGCCATGAAGACACCAAAATACAATATAGGAACTGTTTTAAAAAAAGTAAAAAACAATAAATATTTTGAACTTTTACCTGATTTAAAAAATGAAAAAACAAAAAAATATTCTAGTATTATTTTTTCCTTAATATCTTTATCTTTTTTCGGTATATTTGCTATTAATCCAACCTTATCAACAATTGCAAAGCTAAGAAAAGAACTAACCGATACTAAGTTCGTCGATAAGCAGCTTACGGAAAAAATCTCTAATCTTTCATCTCTTCAGGAAAAATATAATATTGTAGAAAAAGATATACCAATTGTTTTAAAAGCCGTTCCAAAAGATCCTAAAGTTCCACTCTTAATGGGGCAGATACAATCTATCGCCAGAGACGCAGGAGTTGAAGTTATCAATTTGCAAAGTTTTGAAGTTGATATCTCTGAACCTTCTAATAATCAGAAGAAATATTCAACGTTTTCTTTTTCCACGGGCGTGCAGGGAAATTATGAAAATCTAACCAATTTTATTAGTATTCTTTTGGATATGGAAAGAGTTGTTTCCTTAGATACCCTATCTATTAATCGCAAAGGGAATCAATCTGAAATTTTGGTACTTGATATTAAAGGTACGGCATATTTTAAGCAGTAATTTTATGAAACAAAGAGAAGTTTTATTTTTAGTTATTTCGACTTTTGTCTTAATAGTCGCCTGGATTGGTTTTAGTATTTATCATAATCTTGTTTCTTCTACAATAACAGCACCCGTAGAAGAAAAAATATTTCCAATTGATCCAAATTTTGATACAAGAACTATAGACATTCTAAGAGAACGAAGAAGCATAGCGCCAATCTTTCAATTAAATAACAATGAAGCAACAGAAAGCGCAGCAGAAGAAAATGTAAGCTCAGTATCTGCGAACATAATATCAGAGGGAAGCTTATGAGAAAGAACATATGGAGTAAGCGCATTCCAACCTTATTAGGAATACTTTTTATTGCAGTAGGGATAGGCGTTACTTCCTATCTTACTAAAACAGGAGTAATTCTAACTAGCAAGGCAGGTCCTTCCGATACTGCACAAAATATAAGAATTTCTAACATAACCAATAAATCATTCACTGTTTCCTTTACGACAGAAGCCCCGGTAGTTGGTTCTATCAATTTTGGAAAGAATAAAAATCTTGGACAGACAGCCTTTGATGATAAAGATAAAAAAGGAGATCTGGGAGAATATAAAATTCATTATATTACAGTTAAAAATTTAGATCCCTATTCGGACTATTACTTTTCTATATCTTCAGGATCTAAAGAATTTTTACAAAATGGAGAGCCTTTTACTGTAAAAACGTCACCTATTTCTTCCAGCTCTTTTGACAACGACAAAATAATAAAGGGGCGCATTATATTTCCGAGCGAAGATAATTCTAAAGAAGCAGTTGTATACTTAAATTCTGAAAATTCTCAGACTCTTTCGGCTTTAGTAGAAGAAGATGGATCTTATTCTCTTTCTGTGGGCTCCTTAAAAACTGAAAATCTTTCTGCTTATTTTACAATTTCCGATGAAACAATTTTTAGAATACTTGTGCTGGGAGAAAACTCTCTATCTTCTAACATAAAGTTTAATAGCTTAGAAATTAAAGAAATTCCTGTGATTACGCTGGGAAATGATTATGACTTTACCCAAAGCAATTTAGAAACAGCTTCCGAATCCGCGTCAACTAGTTTTTCTTCTTTAAGCTCTGAAGTATCAAGCTCCAGTGAGACTCTTCAAATTAATGTGCCAAGCAATAACCAAACATTTATAGATTCCCAGCCAAGATTTTCGGGAACTGCTCTTCCAAATAGTACAGTCGAAATAACTATTCATTCCGATGACAATATTAAGACTCAGATAATTACAGACTCTAATGGAAATTGGAGCTTTAGACCTTCATCTGCGTTATCGCCCGGAAGTCACACCATTACTATTGTTACCAGAGATGTTTCCGGAATTCTGAGAACAATAACACAATCTTTTACTGTTTTTGCTTCCGGAAATCAGGTAAGCGAAAGTGCAACTCCATCCGCAACGCCTATTGTTACACCAAGCTCTGTACCAACATCAACTCCTATTCCAACTATTATTCCCACAGCTACGCCTACCAACATGCCTATAGCCTCTACTTCTCCAACGCTTATTCCAACTGCGACCATAACACCGATAATATCGCCTATTCCTTCACCAGGAAATTCTGATTCTGTAATTTTTGGCTTATTTGGTCTTGGACTGACAATTCTAGGCTTCTTTATATTCCTTGTTTCCCGAGGCAATACAACTTTATGAAAATAGCAATCGTAGGTGCAGGATTTACTGGACTTTCTGCCGCTTTCGAGCTCTTGAATAAAAAAAATGAAGTTTTTATTTTCGAGAAAGATAATCAGCCAGGTGGACTTGCAATAGGCTTTAAGCCTCTACAAACGAAGGACGAAAAAGAATGGAATTGGTCATTGGAAAAGCATTATCATCATTGGTTTTCAAACGATGATAAAGTTATTAATCTGGCTCAAAAAATCGGCTACGGGATTATTAAAAAAAGACCCAAAACATCAATTTATTCGGAAGGAAAAATCTATCAACTTGATTCTCCTATGCACGTTCTTGCTTTTCCAAAGTTACCTTTTATTGATAAGGCAAGAATGGCCGCTGTGCTAGGTTTTCTTAAATTTAATCCTCTATGGAAGCCTCTTGAAAAATTAAATGCAGAGAATTTTTTATTAAAAACAATGGGAAAAAACGCTTATAAAAAAATCTGGGATCCACAGCTTAAGAATAAATTTGGAGAATTCTCAAAAGACATATCTCTTGCATGGTTTTGGGCAAGAATAAAAAAAAGAACTCCCGACTTGGTTTATCCTAGCGGCGGATTTTTAGAATTTGCAGATTTTTTAGTTAGAGAGTGTGAAAAAAAAGGTGCTAAGTTTTTCTTTAATACCGAAGTTGAGGAAATAAAAAGTGCCAAACAAGTTTCTGTAAAATACAAAATGATCAATGGTAAATCGTCAATTATCAATTTTGACGCAGTCATCGTTACTCTTCCATCAATTTTCTTTACTAAAATAGCTCCTGATTTACCACAAAAATATGTAAATAAATTATTAAAGCTAAAGGGTCTTGGAGCAATAAACCTTGTTTTAAGACTAAAAGAACAATTCTTAAAAGACGGGACTTATTGGCTTAGTATTTGCGATACCAAATCTCCAATAATGGCAATCGTTGAGCATACTAATTTTATGGATAAGAAGAACTATAATAATGAACATCTTGTTTATTTAGGAAACTACCTGCCCTTTGATCATAGGTATATGAAGATGGAAAAAGACGAGCTTCTTAAAATTTATGATCCGTTTCTCAAAAAGATCAAGCCAGATTATGAGGATTCGGTTATTAGCTCTGAACTTTTTAAAGTTCCATTTGCTCAACCTATTATTCCTGTGAATTACTCAAAAATAGTTCCGCCTTTTGAAACACCGCTTCCAAATGTTTATCTTGCAAATATTCAGCAGGTTTATCCTTGGGACAGGGGAACAAATTATGCAGTAGAACTTGGGCAAAAAGTTGCAAAATTAGTAACTTCTAATGAATAAAAAATATATAAAATTTCTCAGGGATAATTTTATTGAATTTTTTATTGCAATATCTTCTCTTTTATTTAGTTCGTGGCTCATGTTTTCTACTTTTGGGTATAAAAACGGACAAATAGTTATTGCTACAAAAGCCTGGAGCGATTTTGCAAGTACTATACCACTTATAAGATCTTTTTCGTTTGGATCTAATTTTCCTCCTCAATATCCTATTTTTCCCGGAGAACCAATTCATTATCACTTTCTTTTTTATTTCTTTGTTGGGATTTTAGAAAAATTAGGAATAAGGATTGATTATGCACTAAACATTCCCAGCACAATTGGATTTTTCTTTCTCCTTCTTATAATTTATTTATTTGCAAAAAAAATATTTAAAAGCAGAGCTGTTGGAATTTTATCTGTAGTGTTTTTTCTTTTTAATGGATCGTTATCTTTTTTGGAATTCTTTAAAAAGAATCCTATATCTCCTGCTTCGATAAAAGACATAATAAGCAATACTGTCTTTCCTTCCTTCGGTCCGTATGATGGGAAAATTGTTTCCGCATTTTGGAACCTGAATATTTTTACCAACCAAAGACATTTAGCAGGAGCTTTTGCACTTTCTCTTTTAATTATTTATTTACTCTTAATACCAGTCCTGAGGAAACAAAAAATAAATCTTAAAATAAGTATTTTACTGGGGATAGTTTTGGGATTTTTTTTCTATTTTCACCTAGCCGTATTTTTAATGACTGTTATAGCTCTAATTCTATTAAGTGTGTTTTTTGAAAAATTAAGAATTCCGATTTTGATTATTCTAACAACAGTCGGGATAATTTCTATACCTCAATATCTTTACCTTCAATCCGGGTCAGCTACATTTAAATCTTTTTTTTCACCCGGATATCTTACTTCTTTTAATTTAACATTCTTCTCTTTTACAAAATATTGGTTTTATAATCTTGGGCTTCATTCAATATTAATTCCGATTGGATTTTTATTATCTAATAGAACTTTAAAGAAAATTTTTATAACTTTCTTCGTTTTTTTTATAATAGGAAATTCAATACAATTCTCTCCAGAGATTGCGGCAAACCATAAATTTTTTAATTATTTCATGCTCATTGGTGTTATGTTTTCTGCCTTTACTCTTGTTTGGTTGTGGAAAAAAAGCATCGTACTAAAGCCGATAGTTATAATTTTATTCTTTTTTCTAATTTTATCTGGAATACTCGACTTTTTCCCAATATATAATGACATTAAGGGAGAAACTGCTGACTATCCAATAAATCAAGATATAAAATGGATTATTAAAAATACTCCCCCCGACTCAGTCTTTTTAAACACTCATTATCTTTACGATCCAGCATCTTTGGCTGGCAGAAAAATACTTCTTGGCTGGCCTTATTTTTCCTGGTCAGCAGGATATGACACTTTAACTAGAGATAATCTTCGTAAGACTCTTTTAAATTCTACAAGCTTAAATTTATTCTGTACCGAAATACTAAAAAATAAAATTAATTACATAGAATTAAATCAAGAGAATTCCGAATTTCCAATAAACCATTCTTTTTTTGAAGAAAACTTTAAAGAAGTTTATGTAAATAAACAGAATACTTATAAAATTTATGATGTCAAAAATAAATGCTAAATAATCTAACATCTCGTTAATACTTTATGATATAAATTACATATGCAATTTGTAGATATATCTTCATTGATAAAATGGTGGTTATTAATTTTTCTTATTGGAATTATTTTTCTTCCTCTAGCATTTTCTGTATTTAAAAACTTTTTTGACAAGGGGTATATATTTTCTAAAATATTGGGAATTATTATTGTTTCTTATTCTATTTTTCTATTAGGGGTTCTACGTATTATTCCTTTTTCATTTGCAAATTCTGTTGTGATATTGATTTTTTTTGCAGCATTGAATATTTCATTTATTATCCGAGATAAAAATGGTGGCCTAAAAACATTTTTAAAAAAAATAAAAGAACACCGCACAATTTTTATTTTTGAGGAAATTTTATTTACTTTATGTTTTTTACTTTGGTGCTATGTAAAATCCTTCCAGCCAGATATCCATGGTCTTGAAAAGTATATGGATTTTGGGATTCTAAATTCGATCTTAAGAAGTGAATTTTTTCCTCCAAAAGACATGTGGTTCACTCCATTACCAATAAACTACTATTATTTTGGTCATTTAGTAACAGCGGTCTTAACAAAACTTTCTAATATTTCTTCAAATATTACATTCAATTTTATGATCGCAACAATTTTTGCATTTACTTTTACAGCATCTTTTTCTATTGGAGCAAATCTAATCTATATGCTCAAATCACAAATAAACCAGGGTGTTAAAAATTCTAAAGTTTTGAATTTAGGTAACCGAAAATTATTTGGAATTTTAAATTTCGAATTTGGAGCTTTAACCGGAGGTTTTTTGACTGCTTTTATTGTTTCTTTTGCGGGAAATTTGCAAACAATTTATGCTTTTTTTAAAAATTATTCCGGAGAAAATCCCGTTCCTTTTTGGCATTTACCATTTTCGCTTTCAACGCTTCCTAATAATTATTGGTATCCAAACGCAACTCGTTTTATCCAAAATACTATCCATGAGTTTCCTTTATATTCTTTTGTCGTCTCAGATCTTCATGGTCATGTATTAGATATACCAATGGTGCTTTTAACAATAGCACTCCTCTTTTCGCTAATATCTAAATCCGAAGCACTAAATTCTAAACATTTTGAGAATTTAAGTTTTAAAATTTGGAATTTATTTAGAATTTCGAGCTTAGAGTTTCGAGTTTTACTGCTAGGATTTCTCCTAGCAGTAATGTATACAACAAATGCATGGGATGGAATAATTTATGCACTTTTGACATTTATTGTATTCTTATATCTTGCACATCGATCTAGAAACTATACACAATACGCTATTCTCTATACGCTAATTCTAGTTGGTTTTTTTATCTTCTCTTATCCATTTAACCATTATTTCAAGCCATTCGTTTCGGGAATCGGAATAGTTTGCCCACCTGAATTCTTAGTAAGAGTAGGAAAACTTGGTCCGTTTATTTTTGAAGAGGCGCATTGTCAAAAATCACCCTGGTGGCAAATATTTACACTCTATGGATTTTTTTATTTTTGGGTAATAACTTTTATAATCTCCATCTTCAGAAATATAAAACTTAAGAATTATACTGCAAAACTCAAAGATTTAGAAAAAACAGATTTATTTGTATTTGCTTTAATTCTTCTTTCTACAATTCTAATAATAATTCCTGAATTAATGTATGCAAAAGATATATACCCAGCCCATTATCGGGCAAACACCATGTTTAAGCTTGTATACCAGTCCTTCATTATGCTTTCGATTGCATCCGGATATATAATTGTCCGCTTTGTATCTCAATGGAAAATGGTAAATAGTAAATGGAAAATTCTCCCGTTGATGGTTCTTGGTATTATTGGATTATTTTTAGTGTTTTTATATCCATATTTTGCAATCAACTCTTTTTACGGAAATCTAAAAGCACAACTAGGACTCGACGGAACAAAATATTTAAAAAATCTTTACCCCACAGACTACGACGCTATCTATTGGATTAATAAAAATATAAAAGGACAACCTGTAATTCTTGAAGCACAAGGAGATTCATATACCGATTTTGCCAGAATTTCTGCAAATACCGGGCTTCCAACTGTTTTAGGATGGACAGTTCACGAATGGCTATGGAGAGGGACATATGATATTCCTGCTCCAAGAATTACGGAAGTTCAAACGCTCTATGAAAATACTGATATTAACAGAACCAAAGAGTTAATTAAAAAATATAAAATTGATTATATATTTATTGGGGATTTGGAATATCAAAAATATACAAATTTAAATGAAAGGAAATTTGAAACTATTGGAAAGATAATTTACAAAAATGGAAAAACAAAAATTTATAAAATTACTCTGTAGAAATAGGACAATTTCCGATTTTAATTTCGCAATCTATATATTTTTGAATTTCCGAAAAATTGCCATTCCCAATTTTTGGCAAGAGTACCCATTCAAAATTATATTCTTTGCCCGAAACAGGATTTACTAAAAGTCCTGGACGTTTTGCTTCATCATTTCCTACATCTAATACTGCGCTCTCTATTTGTACTGCCTTCATCTTCCCAGCAAGTCTTATAAAATCATCGAATTCATCGTCTTTTATATCTGTATCTATGCTGTCTTTTAAAATGCTATAGAGACTTACTACCTTTGCAGGATTTGTAAGTGTTTGAAGAGAAAATATTTTGTCTTTGAAAGCTTTTATTATTTTTTCCTGCCTTTGACTTCTTGCAAAATCCGAACCATCTGCTCCCTGAGCATGACGGGACCTTACAAATTGAAGAGCGGTTTTTCCATCCATTTCCTGTAGTCCTTTATCAAAGTGAACATGATTATATCTGCAGGGGAATGCCTCAAGCTGAGAGGATGCAGTTGCTAATTCTTTAAGCTCTGCATCGCTATGCCCACAAGGATCTTCTTCTTTTCCGTCAATCGGATATTCATAATCGTCGAAATTTCTATCAACATTTACCGATATTCCTCCAATTAAATCCACTGCCTTAATAAATCCATCAAAATCTATCCTTAAAACATAATCAATCGGCTGATTTACAATTTTTGAAACAACTGCTTTAGAAAGCACTATGCCTCCACCCTGTCTTTTACTTTCTCCTGTTGAATAAGCTGTGTTAATCTTGGCAGAAAGATCGGGAATCCATAAATCCCTCGGGATAGAAACGAGCGTTGCCTTATCTCCTTTTGTAGAAATGCTTGTAAAAATTAGCGTGTCTGTGAGATTTGGACCTTGATGGTTTTTTCCGCCAATTCCAAGAAGAAGAATATTTATGTGATCGTCATTTGTTTTAAGATCTATTTCTCTATTAAAAATAAGCTGAAATAAAAATGGTGTAAATTCTGCAATTTTAATAATGGCTTTTCCAACAAAAAAAAGAACTATTAGGCTTAAAATAATTAGAACAACTTTTTTAAATTTTTCTGCTTTATCGGCACGCAGGTTTTTATTACGCATTCTTAATTATCTGAAGAAATTCAATCGGATCAAGGCTTGCTTGCCCTACCAAAGCTCCGTCTATGTTTGGCTGAGAAAAAAACGAAGAAGCGTTATCTGAATTCACGCTTCCGCCATATAAAATTTTTGTTTCACCAACTTTTTCTTTGATTTTTCCGGCATTCAAATTTGCATCGTCAGGAGAATCAGGTTTATATTCTCCTCCACCGCTAATCGCATTTGGCGGCTCATAAACAAATATTATATCTTCTGCTTTTTCTATGATTTGCTTTCCCCTATCAACATAGGAATCTAACTGCGACAAATCACTTATGCAAAGAACAGGTGTAATTTTGTATTCCAAGAGAAGTTTTATTTTTTCAATAACATCATCATCTGTTTCTCCAAAATATTTTCTCCTTTCTGAATGCCCCACAATGCAATATAAAACTAAGCTTTCCAACATTTCTCCTGTTACTTCTCCCGTATGGGCTCCTTGTTTAAACTTAGAAATATTTTGTGCACCTATTTTTATTGACAGTTTTAAATTGACTGAGTAGTCATGAGAACGTTCAATAGCTGTAAAAGGAGGGCAAATTATTAGCTCTTTATTTGAAAGGTCGGCAGATTCTAACAATAGTTTTTCAGAAAAATCATGAAACCATTTTTCTGTCTCTTCGATGGTCTTATTTGACTTCCAATTAGCTATAATAAAAAGTTTTTTCATGGTACAATAACTTGAGTTCTTCTATTATAGATTATGGACAAAGACTTTCTCAAGGACTTAAACCCCGATCAACAAAAAGCAGTTATAAAAACCGACGGACCTACAATTATCTTAGCGGGCGCCGGGTCGGGCAAAACAAGAGTTTTAACATATAAAGTTATTTATCTAATAAATTTCCTCGGAGTTGACTCAAATAATATTCTCATGGTTACTTTTACAAATAAAGCTGCCAAAGAAATGAAAGAAAGAATCCAAAAATTTTCCCAAAGCATGAATCCAACTATTGCCACTTTTCATTCATTATGCGCAAAAATCTTAAGAATTGATGGACAAAGTATTGGAATATCCCGTAATTTTGTTATTTATGATGATCAGGATCAAGTTGAGGGAGTAAAACAGGCGATGAAAATATTAGATATTTCAATTAAAGATTTTAAGCCTTCGTCAATTTTAACAACAATATCGCAGGCAAAAAATCAGCTTATAACAGCGACTGAATATTTAAATTATGCCAGAGGATATTTTCAGGAAACAGTCTCTCGCATTTACCCCATTTACCAAAAGCTTCTTTCGGAAAATGGCGCCTTAGACTTTGATGACTTAATTCTAAAAACTATAGAGCTTTTCGATAAAAACCCAGACATTATTAAAAAGTATCAGGATAAATTTAAATATATTTTAGTCGATGAGTATCAAGACACAAATCATGCGCAGTATATGTTAACAAAAATATTAACAGGAACTGAATCCTTAAATATCTGCGTTGTTGGAGATTTTTCTCAAAGTATTTATTCCTGGCGCGGCGCGGACTTCCAAAATCTTTCAAAGTTTAAAGACGATTTCAAAAATACCCAAACATTTTCTCTTTCTCAAAATTACCGTTCAACCCAAAAAATTCTAGACGGCGCATCATCTGTTATTTCTAAAAATACTTCCCATCCCGTACTTGAATTATGGACAGAAAATCCAAAAGGCGAAGACATTACTTTGTATGAATCCAGAAATGAGCACGACGAAGGAGAATTTATAATAAATAGAATCCTTGAGCTAAAATCTAAAAATCCTAGTCTTTCTTATTCCGATTTTGCAGTTCTTTACAGAACCAATGCCCAATCTAGAGCAATTGAAGAAGTATTCTTACATCAAGGAATTTCTTATGTTTTAATAGGAGGAATAAGATTTTATGAAAGACGCGAAATAAAAGATGTCTTAGCGTATTTAAGTCTTATTGCTAATCCAAAAGATACTGTTTCTTATAAAAGAATAGAAAAATTGGGCAAAGGAAGATTAAATAAGTTTCTTGAATTTATGGAAGATTTTAAAGAGGCGGAGACCGAAACAACTCCGACTCTTGAAATTCTAGATAATGTTATAGCAAAGACAGATTATCTTTCTCTGTATGATGAAAAAGACGAAGAAGATAGAGCAAGGCTTGAGAATATCAAAGAACTAAGATCTGTTGCCATAGAATTCCCAAATATTATTGAGTTTTTAGAAAATGTTGCATTGGTTGAACGGGAATACGAACCAAAAGATACGACCCGTCCGCTAACGTCTGAGCGTAGCGATGGCGAGCGGGTAAATCTTATGACGCTTCATGGCGCGAAGGGGCTTGAGTTTCCTGTTGTTTTTATGGTTGGCATGGAAGAAGGTCTTTTTCCTCATTCAAGAAGTCTTATGGATAAAAATGAACTTGAAGAAGAAAGAAGACTTTGCTATGTTGGCATGACCCGGGCAAAAGAAAAATTATTTTTAACATATTCCCGAAAAAGACTTTTCTTTGGACAGAGAACTTCAAATATTGTTTCCAGATTTGTTCTTGAACTCCCGGAAAAAGTTCTTTCCAAGAATTTTCCAGTTTTAGAAACTGAATCCGTCGAATTTATATGAAGCCCAAAGATTTAAATAAGTTTGCCAATCATCCTCTTCAAGCGTTTGAATGGGGAGAATTTAGAGAAAAAACTGGAGTAAAAGTCGTAAGAGGAGATAATTTTCAACTAACCATTCATAAAATTCCGCGGACGAAATGGAATATTGGTTATTTACCAAAAGGAAATCTGCCAGACAAAAAACTTATCGAAACGCTAAAAAAAATAGGAAGAGAGAATAATTGCATCTTTATTCAGTTGGAACCAAACGTCCCCTCGTCAATGGCAAATGGTAAATCGTCAATAGTCAATAATAATCTTGTTCCCGCTGCTCATCCTCTTTTTACCAAATACACTTTTGTTCTTGATCTTATCAAAAGTGAAGATGAATTACTTAAAGGCATGCATCAAAAAACCCGATATAACATAAAAGTTGCACAAAAACACGGCGTAGAAATTATCGAGGATAATTCCGATAAAGCTTTTAAAGAATATTTAAAATTAACTAACGAAACTACAAAAAGGCAAAAATTTTACGCTCACACCCAAAAATATCACGAGCTTATGTGGCAAGCATTAAAAATCGTAAATCATAAATCGTCAATCATAAATCCTGATCAACTTACCGCTCATCTCCTTCTAGCAAGGTATAAAAAAGAAACTTTAGTCGCGTGGATACTGTTCATATTTAAAGACACTCTCTACTACCCATATGGTGCATCAAGTGATAAAAATAGAGAAACTATGGCTTCAAATTTAATAATGTGGGAGGCAATAAAATTTGGGAAAAAGCTGGGACTTAAAAAATTTGATATGTGGGGAGCGCTTGGACCAAATCCTGACCCAAAAGATTCGTGGCATGGATTTCACAAATTCAAACAAGGGTATGGAGCAGAACTTGTAGAATTCGTGGGAAGTTATGATTTAGTAATAAATCCAATTTTATACAACGTTTACAAAATCGTAGATAAACTAAGGTGGATGATTTTAAAATTTAAATAACATAGAGTCTTAGATTATTTTTTTTATCTTCTTTTTCGAGCCTTAGATTAATCTTATATTTATAACTTATAATTCTGGTTCCTTTTTTTAATTCTTTTTTAAACTTTGGTAAAAGTTTTTCAAGAGTTTTTGGAACAAGATAGATTACTACAACTGTTGCTTGCGATAAATCTTCATTGAAAAAACTTTTTCTTTTTATTTTGACTTTTGAAGATAAATTATTGAGACAGATACGGATTTTCGAAATTAAAAAACGGGATGGATCAATTTCTACTCCGATTGCCTCGGCCTTAAATTCTTTTGCTGCTGTAATAATAAAAGTTCCGTCTCCGCATCCTAAATCATAAACAATGTCATTTTTTGAAATTTCTGCAAGTTTGCAAATTGCACGTGCTGTTTTTCTATTTGTCCTCCACCACGGCGCCCATGGACTATTCGGCGGCCAAACCCATGACAGAATCAAGAGCAGAAATATTATTATTGATAGAAAGATTAATTCAAGCATTCTTAAATCTTAAATACGATTTTTCCAATTATATTTTTTCCCTCTATCCACCCAATTTTTTTACTATCTAAACTGTCTTTTTTATTGTATCCCTCCAGAAAATATCTATTATTAGATAATTTTGTGATTCTTTTAATATATTTTTTGTTTTTATGTTCAAAAACTACAACTTCTCCGTTTTTTGGTTTTGAAAAAAGAAATGGAATCGAACTTATTAAAACTGTTTGATTATTTAAGAAAAATGGCTCCATGCTGTGACCTGAAATTTTAAACTTACCAAGAAGCATTTATTTGTGAATTACAATTTCTCCCCCAGTAGGATAACCCGAGGAGACTCGCACAGGTGCAAGATCTTTAGTCTTGTAGAATATTTCTGCAATTTGCATAGCAACATCAATCATTTTCTTCGAACTTTCTAAATCGACATTTTGTCTGGTTTTTATAGAAAGTTTGACAGCCACTTCAATAAGTTCTTTTAAGTTTGGGAATTTTTTAAAATGCTCTTCTTTAAAATAATCATTCTCTAAAGTTCCCAGTTCGTCTTCTACTATTTCTCCATGTTCTTCTTTAACCTTAACGCAGCGGATAAATTTTGACCTATCTTCTGCTGATGGGTTCTTAATTTTTCCAATCTCATCCATAATCTGCGTCATCCGTAAAACTGTATGTGCTGCCATCTGAGCATTATGAGGATCATAGATTCCGCACGGAATATCGCAGTGCGCAAACACGATTTTAGAAGGGAATATTTTTGATATAATTTCAATTACTCTTCTCATAACCAATATAACATAAAACTTTACTTACTGTTTGTCAATCCCGATCAAATCGGGATCAATCCTATTCTTGCCTTAAATCTTTTTCGAACTGATTCCATCTTTTAAAAGCTTTATATAAAGAAAGTACTCCTAAAAGATATCTAAGAAATACGATTTGCTGTAAAACCCATGCAAAAAATCCATCTATATGAAGCCATCCCTCTTCATAAACCGCGTATCTTCCTTTTAATGGAACAATGTACCCAAAATGTTTATATTTGTATGGGGCGAGTGATTTTTTTTGCATTGATCTTGCAATATTTTCTCCTGCAATTTTACCTTCTTCTTCGGCAATCTGTGCAACTCCCGGTGCAGATTTTTTCGAGACAGGATCTGTAAATTCTGCAATATCTCCGACTGCAAAAACATTTGGAAATTCTTTTGTCTGTAGGAATTCATTAACAGGAATTTGTCCTGATTTACCTAGCGCTAAGCCTGAACTTGCAAGTAAACCATTTGCTTTAACTCCTCCAGTCCAAATTAAAAGATCAAATGAAAATTCTTGATTTTTATCGGTAACTAGTTTATTTTTAAAAACTCCTTTAACATGGCTTCCAAAGATAAAATCAGCGCCTAATTTCTTAAGCCTTGTAGTTGCAATATTTGCAACATGGTCGTCAAGTTCTTTTAATAATTTATCTGATCCCTGAATTATACAAACCTTTATTAAGTTTGATGATAGATCATGTTCTTTTGATAATTTATATACATACCCTAAAAGCTCTGCAGCAAGCTCTGTTCCCGAAAATCCTCCGCCCCCTACAATTATATTTACCATTTCTTTTTTTGGAGCTTTTAAATCATAGAGTTTATGTATTGCATCTTTTATTTTTACAGCATCTGTTAATGTCTTAAGTGGAAGTGAGTATTCGGCAAGTCCCGGAATATTATAGAATGCGGATTCACTTCCTAATGCCAGGAGCAGATAATTATAAGAAATTTCCTGATCTTTAAGTTTTATCTTTGAATCTTTTGGTTGAATTGACAAGATCTCTCCTGTAATTATTTCGATCCTGTTCCCAAAAATTTCCTTAAATGGAATTGCAATATTTTTCATTGGCGATTCGCTTGTTGCAACTTCGTAGAGAGAAGGAGTAAAAAGATGATAAGGATTTTTGTCGATTAAAAATATCTTAGTTTCTTTTGGTAGGGACTTTAAAAGCGAGATTACAGCTGCAACTCCGCCAAATCCACCCCCTGCAATTATTATTTTTTCCATTTTTAAATAAAAAGACTATATATAGGTAAAATCAAAAATCTAGATATTGGGGAATTAAGAGACATAAATTTGCTAGCTACATTTATAGTATAACAAAGACATTAGACAAACGAGAGCAGATTATAAGAAAGATAAAAAATTGAGATAAGCTCTTAGCTTTTGCGCATCGCACCTACTCCAATCTAAACGACTATTCTGATGAACTTAATTAATTCTTTTTATCAGTTTTATTTTTTTGAGCAAGTCTTACAATCACTCATGTGAGTTGCTCCAATATATACTGCTGATAAACCTACTAGAATATAGACAAGTCTCTCGAGAGCTGAATCAACACCGAGAATTGCAGAAACTAAATTGAAACCAAAAAGACCAACTAAGCCCCAATTTAGAGCACCAACGATAACTAGTGTAAATGTTATCATGTGTAAAGCTTTCATTTATAAATCACCTCCTCTCACACCTATCTTAGTCATACCTTGGGAGAATAATCAAGGGGGAATTAAATTTTATGAAGGAACATATTTATAATCGAAAGTAAAATACTAAAGATAAGAGCCCATAAAAATCCATCTACCTTAAACCCCGGAACAATTGTGCTTACTAACATAACCAAAAGAGCATTTATCACAAAAGTGAATAATCCTAAAGTTAACAAATTTATTGGAAGGGTAAGAATTACAAGAATCGGCTTAAGAATTGCATTAATAATTCCAAGTACGACTGCTACAGCTAGAGCTGTTAAAAATCCTGCAATATGGACTCCGGGTAAAAGATAAGAAGCGGTCAAAATAGCAAGCGCCGATACCAACCAACTAATCAATATACTCATATAATTTAACCAGTGCTATTCTTAGCAATGAGATGGACTTTAATATTAATCTTAAGAAAATATCTTGTCAATAACTAAAAGAATCTAAAACTGTATCAGTTTTTAAATCCTTGCAAATCTTAAAGAGCTCTTAGGCAGATTCGGAGATGGTTACGGATTCGATGCGGATGGGTTTATAGAATAACAGAAAAGTAAAACCAGAAATTATAATTACAACTGCCGCTACTATTACAGGCGCTTCCGCGGTAAGGCTTGCTGCAATATAGCCGGAAAGCGCTGGTGGAACTGCTTGAGCTAAAGCCTGAATACTCGTATTTATTCCCAAAATTTCTCCCTGAATTGAATTATCTACACTATTAGAAACTAGGGCTGTAATATTTGCCTGTGCAAGTCCATTAAAAACTGCAAAGAAAGGAACAATAAGAAGAAGATGCCACCAAATGGTTGGCAAAAAATACATAAGCATAGTTACTCCAGTACCTATAATTGCAAATTTTACAACCTGATCTGACTTAAGCCTTTTCGCAACAAATCCTGTAATAAGGGCTTGAGTAATTGCAATCCAAATTCCCACAAATGCAAAATAATCTCCAATATTTCCCTGATTAAATCCAAACTTATTTATAAGAAAAACAGCAAAGAATGTTACAAAAAATGAGAAACCTGCAGAGAAAAGAAAAACAGTTATAAAAACCACGCGTAGCTTTCCGTATGTATAAGCGCGTGCTATATTGTGGATCGACTTATTCCAGAGTATTTTAGTACTTTTATTAATCATTCTGTGAGTTTCTGGAAACATAAAAATTACAGAAAGTACGTTGATAAAGCTTAAAATTGCTGCAAACCAAAAAGGAGTTGCTGCAGAAAACCAAGATACGATACTAGGATCAGAAAATTTTCCACCTATATAAGGACCTATTATAAAACCTAATCCGAAAACTGCACCGATAAACCCGAAGTTCTTTGCTCTGTTTTCTGGAGTCGATACGTCTGCAATTGCCGCCTGGGCAACCGATATATTCCCTCCTGTTATTCCGTCAAAAGCACGAGCTAAGAATAAAATGGGAATATTTTTTGTTATTATTCCAATAGCAAAAAATATATATGAAAGGCACGTTCCCATAAGTGAAACTGCTAAAATTGGTTTTCTCCCAAATTTGTCCGAAAGCTGACCTAGAATCGGTGCGGCGAGAAACTGCATAAAAGGAAATATTGCGGTTAAAAACCCAAGAAGAATATAACCTTGAGAAACAGTAAAACCTGCGGGCAAAAGATAATATGGAGATCTTGGATCGGCAAGAAGCAAGGGGATAACAGGAATAAGTATTCCAAACCCTAAAAGATCAATAAATATTGTAAAAAGTATTACAGGTAAAGGATGTCTTGTAAGTTTATTCACAAGCAAATATTGTACCAAAATTCCAGAACAATATCCATTTAGTCATGGTATGCAAAAGACAAGATTATCAATGTCTACCAATCTATTTATTGACTACCTGTGATCTTTGTGTTATTTTAATTCAATTAAAAATGCAAGAAAAATTTAGAGATAGACAACCTGATAACTATAGACACTACTCCGAAAAGGGCGGTCATAAGGCAAGGGGAGATTTCTGGAAAAGTCAAAGGCTCGCTGAGCATAAGCATCCTGGACAAGCCCACCGCGAATTAAATATAATTATTAGACGGGGGATGTTTAGAGATCCACAAAGCGGAAGAAAATAATATGGAAATGGCTATATTTGCAGGAGGATGCTTTTGGTGCACCGAGGCAATATTCAAACGTTTAAAGGGAGTTGCCTCTGTGAAATCGGGATACACAGGAGGATTAAAAGAAAATCCTAATTACGAAGACGTATCCACAGGTTCAACTAAGCATGCAGAGGCAATCCAGATAACTTTTGATCCGAATATTATTCCTTACGAAAGACTTCTCGATATCTTTTGGGCAACTCATAACCCTACAACGCCAAACAGACAAGGAAACGATATTGGATCTCAGTATAGATCTGCCATTTTCTATCATAGTGATGAACAAAAAGAAAAGGCCTTAGAATCGAAAGAAGAAATGGAAAAATCAGCAACTTACAAAGACAAAATCGTAACCGAAATTATTCCTTTTACTAATTTTTATAAAGCAGAGGAATATCACCAGAATTATTATGACAGGAATCAGGAATATCCATATTGTCAGTTTGTAATAAATCCAAAAATCCAGAAGTTATTAAAAAAATTTAAAGAAGATACAAAACAAGAATATAAAAAGTAGCTAAAATACTAAAATCTGTATTGACTTTTATATTTCGTAGTGTATATTGATTATATGAATAGTAAGCTAACAATAAGCGTAATTGTAATTATATTAATTGTTGTAACTGGTGGATTTTATGTCATGAATATGAATAAAACCGTTACTACAGCTACTCCAGCCGATACCAATCAGCCTACGAATGCTCCAATTTCCGAATCAGTTGTTCCCTCTGCTATGGCCACAAAAGAAATTACCATAGAAGCGGGAGAATTTAAATTCGCTCCTTCCGCAATTACTGTTAAAAAAGGAGAGAAAGTTAAGTTAACTTTTAAAAATACCGGGAAATTCCCACACGATTATGTAATTGCTGATTTAAATGTTGCAACAAAAGTAATTAATCCTGGGGAAGTAGATATGATTGAATTTACTCCGGACAAAACAGGAGAGTTTACATTTATTTGCGGCGTTGGGAATCATGAAGAACAAGGAATGACCGGAACCCTAACAGTAGAATAATTACCTCATTTTACTTCGTAGCGAAGATAAAAGAAGCATAGTATGATCCCGCTTGTCCTCCACAACCATACTGCCATTTAGAATCTAACATATTTGTTTTATGACCCGGAGAATTAGCCCAACCGTTTTCTACAATTTCTGTTGGTGTTTCTGTATAAGTTGCCCAATGCAAATTTTCCCCCATCCCCTTAAACTCTGCCTGTCCTTTAAAATATTTTTCAAAACCTGCATGATTATCTAGCTGTCCTAACGTCGCATTTTCGCTAACCCTGCTTTGAGCTATAGAACATAAGGTGCTATTTGATGAAAGTGCTCCCAATCCATTTTTACTTCTAAAAGCGTTGACCGCGCTTAATAAATCTTGGTTTCCAGAAGATTGAACAGCTTGAACATCAAAGGAAGTGGGAAGAGGAATTTTAGTCGGCGCTTGAGTAGGAGTTACTGTAGAGCTCGGCGCCAGAGTTAGAGATGGAGTTGGAATAGAAGTAGTAGTTGGCGTATTTAATGTTTTACTTATTTTATTTTCTTTCGAAATCTTTTTATTTATTTTAGAAACACTCAGAGTATTTTTTGAAAAACTAACTATTAAAATAAACAAAAGGAACGCAATTAAAATTAAAGAGCTAGGCACGACTCTTAACTTAATTGTTTTATATTTATTGAGCAGCCAATCAAAATTTAAATTCTTCAACTAGGCTGTTGCCACTAACAGATTTAAATATTTTACTATCCTTTTTATTTTTCTACAAGATGTATTTAGTAAAAATATCAGTATTTTATCATCCGAAAGTGAAAGCGTAGAGTTCCACATTACTATCCTCAAATTCTAAACGTAATATATGACGTCCGGGAGTTGGAAGATTAATTAATTTATATAATCGATCGGTATTTACGGTTACTATGCCATTTTTATTATCCTCTCCAAAACCTTGAAGCTTGTCGTCGATATAGACTTTTACTTTTGCTGGATTTCCTTTTGTACGGATTACCAAAAATACTTCTTTTGATTCAAAATTCAAAAACAATTTTGCGCCTTTTTGGGGATTGGCATATTCCTCCATTACATTCCAGCTATTATCATATGCAACTTGATTGCTTCCTAGATTTGCAGGCGCCGTATAGGTAGAAACAGTATTTTGCTTAATGCTTTCTGATGAAGCGAAGTTGTTAATTCGACCGAATCCTAAATATATCTCTGGTGTTTTTGCATTAATTTGATAAGTAGGGTTATTTATTTTAGATGAAATATCTAAGGCTCCTGTTTCTTTTAAAAGCTCTTGTATTACTTTTTCGCTTTCATCATATGCTCCTTCACCAAAATGTGCATAGCGAACATATCCATCCTTATCTATAAAATATTTTGCAGGCCAATAACTGTTATTGTAAGCTCTCCATGTAGCAAAATCGTTATCCTGAACAATCGGATAACTAAGCTTAAAGTCTTTTATTGCCTCCATAACATTTTTCTCGTTTTTTTCAAATTCAAATTCCGGTGAATGCACGCCAATAATTACTAAGCCTTTGTCTTTATACGTGTCGTACCACCTTCGTAAATATGGCATTGTTCGCTGACAATTAATACATGAATACGTCCAAAAATCTATTATGGCTACCTTACCTCTGAGCTCGGAAAGATTTAATGGCTTACTATTAATCCATACTCCGCCAGGAATTATCTCGGGAGCTCTTATTCCTTTTGGGCTTATAAGATCAAACATGGGTTTTCCCATATCTTCTTTCTTTATTTCCTGTCCGCTTTTTTTATCAAGCTGATTTTTAATTAACTCGTTATCTTCAAATTTAGTTAGGCCTGCGCCGTATTTAGGAAATTTATCTAAAATAAATGTCTGAAATTTTCTATCAATATTAAAAAATATTCCAATAGCTGTTAGTATCATTAATACTCCGAATAGTTTTTGGATATTCCCAAGATTTGTAAGAAGCCAGGGAACACGTTTAAGTGCATTTTGTCCGCCAATCATAATTAAAAACATTGGAATTGCAGTACCTAATGAATAGGCAAAAGTTATAAGAAATGCATCAAAAGTAACCGAACCTGTAATCGCAAGGGATATGACTGATGCAAGAATTGGGCCAACACACGGTGTCCAAAGAAGCCCTACGGAAAAACCAATGAGTAGTCCTCCGCCGAAGCCAGTTTTATTTTGACTTCTTGGCATAAGCCCTGCAAGTTTAGAAAAAAGCCTTTCAACAATTACTTGAAATTGGGGAATAAGAAGTGACACGCCAAAACCTGCTATTACTAATACTGAGATAAGCCTCAGTGCATCTGCAGAAATCCCACTTATGCGTACAATTGTCGAAAGAAAAAGGGTAAAAAAAGTAAAGCTTAAAATAAACCCTATAACCACTCCCACGGGACGTGCTTTCCCGATGTTTTGTCCTCCAATACTAGATGTTAGAATTATAGGTAGAATTGGCAAAATGCATGGGGAGAGTACAGTTATGATTCCAGCTAGAAATGCAAATGCAATAAGTAAAATCATAGTAGAATTTACTTAATATTAGCTAAAAGTTCGTCTATTTGTCCACCATTCCATTTAGTTATTTCTCTGCCTTGTGAATCAATTTGGACAAAAGTATGTTGATATGTGATTCCATACTTTTTCGCCAAATCTTTTTCCTCCTGATCTGTTTCCGGATCGTTATAATTTACCCGTATGACCGTCAGATCTTCAGGAATTTTATTTGTATTCTCTTTAAAATTAGCATCTGCTGGCTTACATGTTGGGCACCAGGATGCAAAGAAGAAAAGAACTCGGCGATTACTCGTTACTTGATCTAAAGTAGCTTTAGAGTATTCAATATAGCGAGGCCCACTCATTTTGTCTCTCATCATTTTGCCGTCTTCCATAAATCCTTCTTCTTTTTGTACCGTGGCATCTTTTTCCTGCTCTATTTTTGCATCTTCAGCTTGTTTTGATTGCTGATTAGCAACGAAAAGCCCACCTCCAACAACAACTAAAATGATTGCGCCGATAATCCACATAATATTTTTATTCATATTTCTCACTCCCTCCCATACTACAGCAACATAATTATACAATTTTACTAACAAAGAAAAGCTGTCGGAATTACCCGAATATCTTAATGAAATAATTTTTAAAATGTGATATAATAAGAACATGCATAACCCCTTTTATGTAAGTGGATTCCTCTATCACTCAAGAACACAACAAATTCTTTTGTATCAACCCAATTTGAATAATAATTCTCCATCTGTTTGGACTATGCCCGGAGGAGCAGGAATCGGAGAAGAAGATCCTCAAAAATCATTTAAGCGTATAATTCATCAGTTATTGAGTCTGGAGCTTAATGAAAAGCAAATTTTTCCTGTTTATGATTACTTTGATAATGCAATTAGCTCATTACATTACGTGTTCTACGCAAAAGTTAAATCAATGAAGAATATATCATTACCCGATAACGGAACTCTCTCATGGTTTTCTTTTAAACAGGTATCAAAACTTCCTTTTAGCGAGCAGGCAAAACAAGATATTATAGTTTCTCAGCGCGTAATTCAGGCTCAGGCAAGAAGTGACTCGGGGATTCTACCAACCTCCAAAGTAGCCTACAAAACCTAATATTATTATTTAATTTTGATTACTATTTTTCCTTTGGGGCTTTGATTTTCTTGATATTCAAATCCTTCTTTTGCTTGAGACAATGGAAAGATCTTATCAATCTGGGGCTTTAGAATATCACCATCGACCAATTCGGTTAAGCGATTTAAATTTTCAGTGTTGGTATTAGTCATTTGTCCGATCGCCTGTACTTCATACTTCTTGGCAAGATCAGAATTTGGCGCTCCGGTCATAGAAACTAATACTCCACCTTTTTTAAGTACCTCGAATGACTTATCTGCGCTATCACCGCGAGCTGTGTTGAAAACTGCGTCATAGTCTGAAAGCTCACCCTCAAATGTTTCTTTTGTATAATCGATTATTTTATCCGCCCCTAAATTATTAGCAAATTCAACTGAGTCACTACCGACTGTAGTCGCAACATAAGCTCCAATATGCTTGGCCAGTTGAATCGCTAAACTGCCAATACCACCAGCACCACCGTGAATCAAAATTTTTTGATCTTTTTGGAGCTTGATGTGTTGCTCTAAAGCTTGAATAGCACTAACTCCGACCAAAGGTAAAGAAGCGGCCTCTTCGTGATTTGTTTTTTTGGGTTTTAGAGCGCTGTTACCAATATTTGAAGCAGCGAGCTCGGCCATTGAACCAGAACCGCCATTGGTTACCAAAGCTTGTCCATAGACTTCATCACCAACCTTGAACCCAGTTGTATCTTTGCCAGCCTCAACTAATACGCCAGAGAAATTACCCCCGATAGTAATAGGAAATTTTAGTGGAATCATATCTTTCATACGTCCAGCTATTACACCAAAATCAACTGGATTTATGCTTGCCGCATAAACTTCAACAAGTATTTGATCTTTCCCAAGAGTTGGCCTTGGAGCGTTTTCGTTAATTTCTATAACCTCTGTTCCGCCGTAATTATTTATTTGCACTGCTTTCATAAAGTAATTATAACAGATCTATTAGCTTCAAGATAATTAGTGTTGTATGAATCAAGTAATAAAAGTGGTAAAGTTGTCTTTATGTTTTTACTTTCAGACAAATATTGGGAAATAAAAAATACTAAAAATAAAGGGCGGGGTGTGTTTGCAAAAAAAGATATTTTAAAAGGTGTCGTTATTGGAGATTATATTGGTAAAGTTATCCATCCTCAAGACGCAATAATAGATGAAGAAAATTTTTATCTTATGTATTATAATGATTATGCAGTTATTTCTCCAGACTTAAAAAAACCAGGAGTTCATCTTTTAAATCATTCTTGCAAGCCCAGCTCCTTTCTTTATACATATAAAGGTCATACGTTGGCTTTTGCACTTAAGAAAATTTCAAAGGGAGAAGAAATAACAATTCCATATTTACTTTCTCCTAAGGACGACTTTTGTAATCCATGTTTGCATATTTGTAAATGTGGAAATTTAAAATGCAGTGGAACAATGCATTTGTCAAAAGACATATATGAAAAATGGAGAAAGCTTAGCGAGAAATGGGCAAAGAAAACAAAGAAAGAAAGAATAATCTTTGGAAAAGAATTACCCAAGCTTAAAATATATCCTCAGATTCCGGAAGAATATATTGGAGAGATTAAAAAGTTATTTATTTTCTAATTATTTTTCTGTTTTATCTCGTTTTCTTTAATTTTATATTTCACAATTTTAGTGATTAACGTTAGAGGAAGTGGTTTGTCAATCGGAAACTGCACCGTCCCCTTGCCCCCTTTATATTTTGACATCTCATTTTTAAATTCGGCAGCGTCCCGAGGCGCTGGATAAAGACTGACGTGTTTTTTAAATCCTGCAAAATATATTAAGTATTTTCCATTTAGTTTGAATGTGGGAATCTGGTAGTTAATTGCTTCTGTAGCTTTCGGCGCTAATTTTCTAATGGTGGATCTTATTTTTTCTAAAATTACCTGAACATCTTTTGGGAAAGTACCAATATACTCATCTATAGTCCTAAAGTCGCTACGCATAAGTTAATTCTCCGCAATTTCCTTGATTCTTTTTTCTAAATCACAGTTCATGAGGCAATTATATCAAAAACTATTCTTGAGGTTGTTCTGGGGTAATTGCGTTTGCAGAAGTAGTTCCTGGAACATTAAATTCGAATAATTTCATATTGCCTTGATATTCATATCTCCCTCCATCTGGAATGACCATAAGATCTCCCTCTCTTACATCTTGAACAACACCATCAAGAGTAAACGTTCCAGTGCCTTCTCTTACGTAATAAGTCCTTGTTGCTCCAACCATTTGTTTTAGAGGATGAGCGCCATGAACATCTACTGCAAGCGCACTGTATCCAAGACCATCTTCTGGTTTAACATAATGATTTCCTGAAAAACCCTCTCTATCAAAACGCTCTGTTTCATTAAATGAAATTTTCTTTGGAGGAATTTTACCAGGCACTTCGCTAATCTCATTCATAAGGAAATTATAGCAGAAGAATTAATTATTATTTCTTGGAGAATAATCTTTTAATCTTAAAAAGAATCATTCCAGTTATGGCTCCAACTAGTCCAAGAGCTAGAGAGACAAAAATAATATCATTATTAAAGATACCTCCTGATTTAGGAGAGTAAAAATAAGATGGATAATTGTTAGCTTGATTAGAAAGCTTATTAAGCTCCATGCCAATTGTTAAAAAATTTGGCAATAAAAGTGTAATAAAAATCCCCAGGATTATTCCAATTAAAATTCCAGCGGCAACAAATCTTCTCATGAAGTTATTATATCAGAAGAAATTAAATTCCTGAGATGCTAAAGAGTTTTCCAATGCTGTAAGTAACAATCATAGCAAGCACACCGCCAAGCACAACTCTAGTTACTGCTCGCGGAATACTTGCGCCTCCAACCATCGCGCTTAAGGTTCCCGTAATTGCAAGTGCAATAATTACCGAAATAAAAGCGATTGGTATGCGAATTTGCTCTGGAGGAACAATAATTGCAAGAATTGGTATTGTTGCACCTATGGTAAATGATAAAGCCGATGCAATTGCAGCATGCCAGGGACTTGTCAGATTTTCTGGGTCAATACTAAGTTCTATGTCAACATGTGCTGCAAAAGCATCTTTTGCAGTTAATTCTTTCGCCACTATTGTTGCGGTTTTTTTAGATAATCCTTTTCTTTCATGAAGAGATATTAATTCTTGTAATTCTGCCTCGGGATAATCACGCAATTCGTCGCGCTCTTTCTGAAGAAGTGCTTTTTCGGTATCGCGAGAACTACTAACAGACACATATTCTCCTGCAGCCATTGATATTGCACCTGCTAATATTCCGGCAACTCCTGCTGTAAAAATAATACCAATATGATTTGTTGCTCCTGCAACTCCCAAGACAAGTCCTGCAATCGAAACGATTCCGTCGTTTGCTCCAAGAACAGAAGCACGAAGCCAGTTAAGCTTTGCATTAGTATTAACTGTATGTGCTTCGGGATGATTGGGATCTAAAAATTTAGCAATCCCGTACATGAGGCAATTATATCAAACCTGATATACTCAGGTTATGATAAAGAATATTCTTCGGCTGGAAAATCTAGCTATCCTTCTTTTAGCAATATATATTTATAGTATTAATTCTGATAACTGGATTATTTTTATTATTTTGTTTTTTGTCCCTGATTTATCAATCATAGGATATTTGAAAAATCATAAAACCGGTGCGGCTTTGTACAATCTAGTTCATAATTACTCTCCGGCAATATTTATAATGGGTTTTGGAGTTCTTATAAATGAGGCGCTGATTGTTTCGTTTGGATCTATACTCCTTGCTCACGTAGGAATGGATAGGCTTTTAGGATTTGGCCTAAAAGAGAATACGGGATTTAAAGATACACATCTGGGGAAAATAGGAAAATAAAAGAGGAAATTACATCTTGACGGGCTGGAGCATACCTACTTGGTTCCCTTCGGTATCTGAGAACATCACAAATTTTCCAATCCCCGGAATATCCATGGGTTTTCCTATAATCTTACCTCCTACTTTTTTCACTATCTTTATATGCTTCTTAAGATCGTCAACAGAAATTACAAGATGCGGGATTTTACCTTCCGGACCATATTGAAAAAACCCTCCGTTTATCGCGCCTTTTTCCTTATGCATTCTGTTTTTGTCCAGAGGAGTTGTTGTAGCCAGAAGGTAATGACCCATTTCTTTCCCAAGTTGATCCATTTCCCAACCGAATGCCACCTCGTAAAATTTCTTAACTCTCTTCTTATTTTTCGTAGGCATTTCAAAATGTACAACAGGATTCATTTTCATTAATAATTAATATAACAATTAATAATTAATATAACAACAAGTAATGATTTATGCAACAGATCATGGTATAATGGCTTGTGGGAAATTTTAATAGAGACCGAAGATCCGGTGGCGGAGGAGGAAGAGATTTTAATAGGCCACAAATGATGCATAAAACAATTTGCAGTAATTGTGGTAAAGAATGCGAAGTGCCTTTTAAACCAAATGGAAGTAAGCCTGTTTTTTGCAGGGAATGTTTCCAGAAAAACAGATCTTCAGATTCACCAAGATCTGATAATAATTTCCCGAGGCGTTCTAATTTTGAAAATCGTGGTAATGATCGAACAAATAATAGACCGACAGAACAACCTCAATATAAACAGCAATTTGAAGCATTAAACGCAAAGCTTGATAAAATACTCAACTTACTAAATACAAAAGAGGAAGTTAAGAAAGTGAAAGTAAGCGAACCTATTCAAATGCCAGAAGCAGAAGTTCCTATTATCAAAAAGAAAAGAGTGTCTAAAAAAACTTCGAAATTAGTTAATTAGAATCTACTTAATTCCCTGAGATCTTCTTCTTTTTTCTTCGGCTTCGTCTAATATTTTCTTTCTTATTCTAATATTTTTTGGAGTAACTTCTACCAACTCGTCGTCCGAAATATATTCAAGAGCATCTTCAAGTTCCATAACACGAGGAGCGTTAAAATGAACAGAAACTCCTTCTCCTTTTGAACGCATATTCGTTTGCTGTTTTATTTTGCAGGGATTTACTCTTATGTCTTCGTTTCTGGCATTTTGTCCTACAACCTGACCTTTATAAACAGAAATAGCCGGCCCAATAAACAAAGCTCCTCTGTCTTGTACGTTGGTCAGCCCATACAAAGTTGTCTTTCCGTCCTCGTTTGCAACCAGAGACCCCTGTTCTCTTTCATGCTCGTAACCATTGTTTTTTCCATAATGATCAAACGAAGAATTTAGAATTCCAAGTCCTCTTGTATCGGTAACAAATTCACTTCGGTAACCAAAGAGTCCGCGCGTTGTAATAATAAATTCCATATAGGCAATTCCGTTTTCAAGCTTCATGTCTTTGAGCTCTCCACGTCTGTTGCCAAGTTTTTGCATAACAATTCCGTTATATCCTTCGGGAACTTCAATAAATAATTCTTCGTATGGGGTAAGAATTCCTTCATTTGTTTCTTTTTCGATTACTTGCGGTCTGGCAACCTGGAATTCATATCCTTCACGTCTTAATCTTTCTATAAGAATTGCCAAATGAAGTTCTCCCCGACCCGAAACTTCCCATCCTCCAGTTGGAAGTTCTATGATTTTTAATGCCATATCTGTTTCTAGTTCTTTCATAAGTCTTTCCTGAATTTGTCTTGAAGTTTTAAATTCCCCCTCTTTTCCGGCAAATGGAGAATTATTTACCATAAATGTCATTTTTATTGTAGGCTCTTCAATGTTTAAAAGAGGAAGTGCTTTTGGATTTTCTACATCTGCGATAGTTTCTCCAATATTTATATCTGGGATTCCCGAAATTGCCACAATATCTCCAACTTCTGCCTCTTGCGTATCAACTCGATCAAGTCCCAAAAATGTCATAAGAGATGTAAGGCGGTATTTTTTATTTTCTCCGTTTCTATTTATGTGCGTTACGTCTTGCCCTACGTTAATTTTCCCGTTAAAAATTCTGCCGATTGCAATTCTTCCCTTATGGAGATCGCTTGTAATTGTCGAAACAAGCATCTGAAGAGGCTCTTCAATATTACCTGTTGGTTTTGGCACATATTTTAAAATTGCCTCAAAGACTGCAGATATGTCTTCCATTTCGCTTAAATCTTTTGAAAATCCTGCCTTTCCATTTTTCGCAGAAGCATAAACTATTGGGAAATCAGCAATATCTTCGTCTGCTCCAAGCTCTATAAATAAATCAAGAGTTTTATCTAAGACGTATTCGATTCTTGCATCCGGACGGTCAATTTTATTTACTACAACAATAATTTTATGTTTTTTCTCGAGTGCTTTTTTTAAAACAAATCTTGTCTGTGGCATTGGACCTTCTTTTGCATCTATTAATAAAAGACATCCGTCAGCCATTGTTAAAACCCGCTCTACTTCTCCTCCAAAATCTGCGTGTCCTGGAGTATCAATAATATTTATTTTTGTAGTCTGTCCTGAACCTACTGAAGGATCGTGCCACAGAATTGAAGCGTTTTTTGAAAAAATAGTAATACCTCTTTCTTGTTCGAGTTCATTACTATCCATAATTAGCGAGTCCGAAGAATTTTTTGAAAGTTTTGTTTCGGATTGCTTTAAAAGCGCATCGACTAAGGTTGTTTTTCCATGATCAACGTGTGCGATTATTGCTATGTTTCTTATATCTTTCATATTAAAAATTTTATTAGTCTATAAAAGTTAATGCAGTACCTGTTTTATTTGCTCTTCCAGTTCTTCCTATTCGGTGAATATAATCATCATAAGATGCAGGCTCATCATAATTTATTACGTGAGTTACATCGTCTATATCAAGTCCCCTCGAAGCAACATCTGTTGCAATAAGAATATTAACTAGTCCATTTTTAAATTGATTAAGTGCTCGCTGTCTTTGCGCCTGATTTTTATTTCCGTGAATTGCAGCAACTTTAAAACCGCGCCGGTCTAAGAATACAAAAAGTTTGTTCATGGCCCATTTTGTGCGGCCAAAAACAAGAACTTTATCGAATCCTTTTGTTGATAATAGGTCAAGAAGAATATCGGCCTTAACTCTTCCATTTACTCTCACGACGTCTTGATCAACTTTAAGCGGTATTTCCTGTAATTTTACCGAAATGGTAACAGGATTTTTTAAAAATGAATGTGCAAGTCCACTTATCTCTTGCGGAAGAGTTGCTGAGAAAAATAACGATTGGCGATTTTGTGGCAAGCGGGAAATTATAAATTTAATATCATTTATAAAACCCATATCCATCATTCGATCTACTTCATCAAGTACTATATTATTGTACTTAAACAATTTTAGTTTTCCCTGCTGTTCAAGATCTTTTATTCGCCCTGGTGTTGCAATAACAATATCGTGGTCCCGTCTTAAATTATGAATTTGCCTATATATATTTACTCCGCCAATACATAACACAGAATAAACATTCATATTTTTAGTAAAAGCAATAAATTCTTCCTGAATTTGTACGGCCAGTTCTCTTGTGGGAGCGATAACAAGTATTTTTTGTGAACGATTATATAAGACTTTGTTTATTAGTGGAATTAGAAACGCAGCTGTTTTACCAGTTCCTGTATTTGCAAGTCCAATAATATCTTTTCCCAAAAGAATATGTTCTATCGCTTCATCCTGTATGGGAGTTGGAGAAGCATATCCTTTTTCAAGAATATTTTTCTTTAATTGATCATTTATAAGAAAATCCGAAAAATTGTGTTTTGGAATGAAAATTTTTTCTTCTGCCTCGTCTGCTTTTTTAATATAAAAAGAGGGATTAAGTTTTTTAGGCTTATTAAATCTTTTTTGCCAATTCTGTCTAAATTGTTTTTTATACATAATTTATTTAATAAAAGAATATACCTGCCTAAATAATAACTAGATGTGTGAATATGGAGACAAGATACAAAAAAATGAAGTCGGGGTACCTTTATCTTAAATTATTCAAACTTTGTCAAAGTTAAGCAGATATATTCTTTTATATCTTAAGTTATACTATACCATAGCCAGAGATTAATGTCAACAGACTATAGGTTATTATCTCTGTTATTTGTTTTTTATTTTATCTTTCTTTGTGTCTGCCTTGGTCTTTTTGATCGTACGAGCTTCTTCCTCGCTATTTGGCTCTACTTTTAATGCTTCAGCATAATCTATTACTTGATCTCTTACATCTCCCAGCACTTTCTTTACTTTTTTTCTGGTTTTTTCATCTTTTAGCGCCATTGTTGCGACTGCTACGCCTGCTACTGCAACCGCTCCTGCTACTCCGGCAACAACAGAACCAATTGTGTTTTTGTTATTTTTTTGTTTTTTCTGAGGAATATTTTTCATAGAAAAATAGATACGATAAGTGCCGCGATAATTGCGAGAACGATGATACCCGAAAGCCCTACGACTGGAAGAATGCCTAAAATGGAAAGGATCCATATTATGAGTAGCACCGATGCAACTATTTGAAATGGACGGGGCAAAATACCTATTGCCCAACCAATTACCGCCAGAATTAAAATTTCCCACAAGGTAACCGGGTGATTATTTATCGTAACAAGAACGAAATTCGGGATAGAAATCTCCGATATTGGAGCATATCCAAGGAACCAGAGAATTATAAGAATAACTACGATAGCTATTAACATAATCTATTGTGTCTCAACATCCTTTGGTGTAATTGGGTAGATAAGTTCCAAAAGATAGACCAGTCCCCAAGCTACACAGAGATATACTATTGCAGCAATTATTGCTGGCCACTCAATTATTGAAGTGCCTGTAATATTTGGTGATCCTAAAATGCCATTAAAAGGAGCTGATAATGGGGTCGTTATAGAGTAAATTAAATTGGTAAATCCGGCAAATGGATTTGCGCCTAATGCCTTAAGAATAATCCTAAATACTAGTAGCACTTCAATCAACCCTAAGATATACCAAATAATTTGATTAAACCTAAAGATTGTTTTCTTTTTGTCAAAAACTTTCTGAGAACCTTCTCCTTTTGCCTGAGGCTCAGCCTGTATTGTGGTTTTTCTAATAACCTGCTGAGGAGCTTGATTTTCAATTGTTGTTACTTCTTGAGTAACGTCTGCTTCATTCATATTAAATTTGAATTTTCTTAATTATTGTTTCTTTGGGCAAATATTTAACTAGAGCTGTCTCCATTAAAGCAGTTAAGCTCATTTCCTCAATTACGGCTTGAGCTTTAGCATGTTTTAATAAAGCAGAATTTAGAAAAAGTGTTACGCGTTGCGTTTTATTAGTTGTCATACTTCATATATTACACCTAGTTGTAGTACTTGTCAAGCACCAAATCTATTGAACTATATAAATGAGAGTTGGATGAATTTGGAGCCTGTTATTTTTCTTCTGAGATGAAGTGGAGAACAAAAGTTTCCCCTTTATATGTGATTGGCGTCATTATTACTTTTGTTTTTATTTGCGTTCCATCTTTTTTTACAATAGTTGCAGTAACCACAGAAGCTTTAAAGTTATCAGAAGCTTCTCCGTAAGCTTCAATTACCTTTGGCTGATCGACTTCGGCTACATCTCCTACTGGAGCTTCATTAGCAACCCATTCTTCTATAGAAGAGTACCCGAGCATATCTGCAAACGCTTGATTACAAATCTTGTGAGCATCATCAAGATAAAGATATATTGCCTGTGGAGATTTAGAAAAGACTGGTTCTAATTGATCGGCTAATTCTTTTACTAAATGTTCGTGATGCTCGTCATGCGCCATAACTAATTTATATCAAGTTCTTTGAGAATTTACAACATGTTAAATTTATTACTTATGACATTCAATAATTGCGCCAAGATCGACCTGAGTTTATAATAACAATGTGGACTTTGCTCAAACAGTTATTCTTTCTATAGTTGAGGGTCTTACAGAATTTCTTCCCATTTCATCAACTGGACATTTAATTTTAACAACTGATATTTTACGAATCCCTCAAACTGAATTTATTAAAAGTTTTGAAATAATAATTCAGCTTGGCGCAATTCTGGCAGTAGTTTTTCTTTATTGGAAAAAAGTGGTGACAAGCTTTAAGCTTTGGCCAAAATTGATAATTGCATTTATTCCAACAGGAATAGTTGGTTTAGCTATTTACAAAATAATTAAAGACTTATTCTTAGGAAATAGCTACGTTACTTTATTTGCACTTTTTTTAGGCGGAGTTATTCTTATAATTTTGGAGAAAATATACAAAGAACAAGATCATCATTTATCTAAAGTTGAGCAAATTTCCTATAATCAGGCTTTTTTAATTGGTCTTTGCCAGTCTATATCTGTTATCCCGGGCGTTTCAAGAGCTGGGGCAACAATAATGGGGGGTTTATTTTTAGGATTAAAAAGAAAAACTGCAGTTGAATTTTCATTTTTACTGGCAATTCCAACAATGCTTGCAGCAACAGGCTTGGATCTTATAAAAAGCGGATTTTCTTTTACATCAGGCGAATATAATTTACTTATTGTGGGACTGCTTGGTTCATTTATAACAGCTGTCTTTGCAGTTAAATTTTTTTTAAAATTTGTTCAAACACACACTTTTATTCCCTTTGGGATTTACAGAATAGTCTTAGCAATTCTTTTTTGGCTTCTTATAATTAAATAGCTTGCTATGATATAATCCGCGTAAATGAGCATCGAAAGTTTTTTCGACAACTATCCGCCAGGTGCTGAGTTAGCACATTTAGTGGAGCAAAAAGCTGAGCAAGAAAGAAAATCAAAAATACATGTGCTTTTTCAAGAATTCATCACAGAAGGAACAGATGGAATGAGAAGCATAGGAAGAGAAATAAATGAAGACCATATTGAATTTTATCGAGATGGAAAAACATCTGCGCCAATCCCTCGAAAGAAAAAAATGGCTCTTATAATAAATCATGCAGCGGTTCTTTTTGGCCTCTCGGGAATTGCTATAGAATCTACGCTCGTAGAGCAAGTTTTTGATGCAAATTTGTTTTGTGACTTGTATGAGGAAAGCCTTCGTGGAACACCGCTTCCTTTAACTATAGAACCAAGTCATGGTGGTGTTGAAGAGCTAACCCCTGATGACTGGAACAATATGATTTCTCTTGCAAACAGAGATAAGACATTTTCTGTGTTTTTTGAACCAGAAGGGCTTGAAGCTTTGCCAGCCACTATGGCAGGGGTACTCCGTATAACTAATCTACTACCGGTTATTCAACAGCACACATTACCCGCATATCGAACAAGAGCAGAATTTTTAGTTGCACCGCAATCATTAGCTAGCCGATTTCCACACAAAGAAGATATTGGTCAACAATAAACGTGGCTCTAATTGTTCTCTATATTGATAGTATCTCCGGGGAGAGGGTTGTGGAATTCGTGAACGCCCGTAGTTTTTTCATCCTCTGTAAAATGTCGCCAGACCGATATTTCTAAATAAGGATCGCTTTTATTACCAGAAGATCCCGGATAAATTATAAGTTTTCCCGGATGAGCACCAAAAAGATTGGTTGAAAATTCACAAATTCTGGTGATTCCCTTTATAGAGATTTCTATTTTTTTCCCAAACTTAAAACCCTTTTTCTTAAGATCTGAGAGTTTTATTGTAGTTTTAATATTTCCGTAGTTATCGATGTGTCCTATAAAATATTCATTACCAATATTTGGAATAATGCTTAAAGATGCTGGAATTAATTTTAAATCTTCTGACTTATCCTCTATAAGTTTTGCAGAAACCATAGAATACAAATCTCTTGACCTAAATTGCGTGCCTTTGTCAAAATTTTTAAGTAAATAAATTTTTTTAATTTTATCTTTTATCATTGAAAAATCATAACCTGCATTGGGTCCACAAACAAAAATCCCGCTCTTTAATTCAATTAGAATAAATTCAGCTCCTTTTGCTTTTTTGACACCCTTTTTTGCCTGAAGCCTGGGATCTGTATTCTGAAAAATTACAGTATTTTTTGGCTTACCAAGCCTCTCTTCTGTTTCAACAACCTGATTTATAAGATAGGAAGTGTGAATAGTTGATGGAGTCGAAGCAACAAAAGTAATTTTTGGCAAAAAATTTGTAGACAAAAACCCTTGGACAGATGAAGTAATTTCCTGACAAGTTAAAGAGTCTTCTGCCCAATCGGCAATTACAATAAGATTTCTCATGCAAGGATAGATTATATTATAAATTCTCTATTATGTACACGCTCCTTTTATGAAGGCTGATTGCCTCATGGAGTGCTATAATAACTAAGAGTTCTCGATAATGATAAAAGCATCCAGATTTATAATCTTCCTTCTGCTTTTTGCTGACATAATTCTCTTGGGATATGTTTTGATCGGAAACAGCAATATCCAAGTTTTAAATCCTCAGGGACTGATTGCCGAAAAACAAAGAGACGTAATAGTTGCAACAGTTCTTACAATGTCGGCCGTAGCAATACCGGTAGTTATTCTTATCTTCTTTTTCGCATGGAAATATAGAGAGGGAAATCTTAACGCAAAATATTCTCCTGACTGGACCCAAAATAAAAAAACAGAATTTCTCTGGTGGATTATTCCCGGATTTATCGTTTTTATTCTGGCCATTATTACCTGGAAGAGTACCCATGAGCTTGATCCTTATAAACCCATTGAGTCTAATAATAAACCAATAACAATACAAGTTATTGCACTAAGATGGAAATGGCTATTTATTTATCCACAGCAGAATATTGCAACAGTAAATTTTATTCAGTTTCCTGTTGATACTCCGGTAAATTTTGAGCTTACTGCAGAAGCACCAATGAGTTCGTTTTGGATCCCTCAGCTTGGCGGACAAATATATGCAATGACAGGAATGGGAACAAAACTGCATCTTATAGCTAACAAGACAGGAGAATTTGCTGGCACCTCAGCAGAAATAAACGGTGAAGGCTTTTCGGAAATGATATTTACTGCCATGGCTTCCTCACAGGTAGATTTTGAGAATTGGGTGCAGAAAACAAAAGAATTCTCGAAGACACTCGATCTTGCAGAATATAATAATCTCGTCAAGCCAAGCAAAAATAATCCGGTAGCTTTTTACGCGTCTCCCGAAAAGGATCTATATAATAAAATAATAATGAAATATATGGCTCCTCAAACAAAAGGCTCTGAAGAAAAAATGTCTGCAATGCAGGGGATGGAACATTAATGATAGAATTTATATTTGGAAGATTAACTTTATCCGCGCTTCCGCATGAGTGGTTCACAATTGGAGGGGCAGTATCAATTATAATCGGCGGACTGGGCGTTGCAATACTTCTAACAAAACTGAAGCGATGGAAATGGCTCTGGAAAGAATGGCTTACATCTACCGATCCTAAAAAAATAGGGATCATGTATATAATAGTTGCCTCATTAATGCTTTTCCGGGGAAGCTTAGATGCAATAATGATATGGATTCAGCAAGCCCTTTCTGTAGGATCATCGCATGGGTATCTTAGCCCGGATCATTTTCAGCAAATCTTTACAGCCCATGGCAACATTATGGTTTTCTTTGTTACCATGGGATTTTTGTTTGGGCTCATAAATTTGATCGTACCGCTCCAAATAGGCTCTAGAGATCTTGCTTTTCCATTTTTAAACACATTAGGTTTTTGGTTATATGTTGCAGGAGTTATACTTATCAACCTATTTTTTGTGTTAGGCGGAGAATTTGCAGCAACCGGTTGGCTTGCGCAGACACCGCTTTCAGAGCTTGAGTTTAGTCCTGGCGTGGGAGTTGATTATTGGATATGGAGCCTGCAGATTTCAGGACTCGGTACCTTGATTGGAGGCATAAATTTTATAGTGACCATTCTTAAGATGAGGGCGCCGGGAATGACACTTATGAAAATGCCGATGTTTACATGGACTTCTCTTCTTAGCATGCTTCTTGTTATTTCCGTCTTCCCAATACTTACAGTGACTATTGCCCTATTATTTTTGGATAGATCACTGGGCATGCATTTCTTTACAACAGACTTCGGAGGAAATGCCATGATGTATACCAACCTTATCTGGATGTGGGGACACCCCGAGGTTTATATATTAATTCTTCCTGCGTTTGGTATATATTCCGAAATAGTCGCAACGTTTAGTCAGAAAAAATTAGCCGGGTATACTTCGCTCGTTTTTGCTGCAATTGGTATTACTCTTCTTGCTCTTGTAGTATGGTTACATCATTTTTTTACAATGGGAGCGGGCGCCAATGTAAATGCATTTTTTGGAATAATGACAATGGTAATTGCAATCCCGACAGGCATGCAGCTTTTTAATTGGCTCCTTACTATGTACAAAGGCCGCATTCGGTTTTTTACACCAATGTATTGGTTCTTAGGTTTTGTTTCAACATTTACATTTGGAGGAATGGCAGGAGTGCTTATGGCATCTCCTCCTGCAGATTTTCAACTGCATAACAGCTTATTTTTAGTCGCGCATTTTCATACTATGATTATAGGAGGAGCTCTATTCGGAATTTTTGCAGGATTTACCTATTGGTTTCCCAAAATAATGGGATTCCGACTTAATGAACGCTTGGGCCGCTACGCGTTTTGGTCTTGGATTATAGGATTTTTCGTATCTTTTGTACCCCTCTACATTTTGGGTCTTATGGGAGCGACAAGACGCCTTGATCATTATACCAATACCAGTTGGCAGCCATTATTTATAATTTCTGTAGTAGGCTTTTGTATTATTACATGCGGCGTAGTCTTTCAAATATTACAAATTATTGTAAGCATAAAGCAGAGAAAACAAAATTTAGATAAAACAGGAGATCCGTGGAACGGCCGTACGCTTGAATGGTCAACCCCTTCGCCTGTGCCATTTTATAATTTTGCCGTAATTCCGCAAATTACTTCCGGCGACGCATTTTGGGAAATGAAGCGAAATAAAAAACCGAAAGAAAAGATAAAATACGAAGATATTCATCTACCTAAAAATACCGCAATGGGAATATATATTTCTGTGTTTGTCTTTTTAATGGGGTTTGCATTTGTATGGCATATCTACTGGCTTGCTCTTTTAGGAATTATCGGCGCGATTGCCTGCGTTATAATCCGGACATTCGATGAAGATACAGAATATGTCCTAACTGCTGCCGAGGTTGAAAAAATTGAAGAAAGGGGAAAAACGCATGCATAAAGAAGTTGCGGATGACAAAAATCTTTTCGGATTTTGGATTTATCTTATGACCGATCTTATAATGTTTGCTGTTCTTTTTGCCACTTATGCGGTCCTTCGCAATAATACTTTTGGAGCAATTACAATTGCTAAAATATTTAATCCTCCATTTGTCCTAACCGAAACATTAATACTTTTAACAAGTAGCTTTACATGCGGAATAGGTCTTCTTTACGCACGTCTTAGAAATAAAAACATGACGATTGTTTTCTTTGCTTTAACATTTTTATTGGGAGCTGTATTTTTAGCAATGGAATTTTTCGAATTTTCTCATTTAATTTCGGAAGGCAACAGACCGGACAGAAGTGCTTTTCTATCTTCATTCTTTACTTTAGTAGGAACCCACGGTCTTCATATTACCGCAGGACTTTTCTGGATAGGAATTCTTCTTATTCAAATAATTCGTCGCGATATAACAGGAGCAAATCTTAGAAAACTTATGCTTCTAAGTTTGTTTTGGCATTTCCTAGATGTAGTTTGGATTTTTATATTTACAATAGTTTATCTTTTTGGAGGAATTCTTTAATGAACGAGCGCGGATATTTACGCTCTTATATAATAGGTTTCGTTCTTTCTATTATATTTACTCTTGCCGCCTATATTCCGGTTTTAATTCATTTGGATTCTTCCCGCAAAATATTTTCTAGTGAAATACTGATTTTTCTTGTATTATTTTTTGCAGTCGCACAGCTATTTGTTCAATTGTTTTTCTTTCTTCATCTTTCGCAGGAAAAAAAGCCACGCTGGAATTTAATCTTTTTTCTCTCTACAGTAATTATTATTTTGCTTGTCGTCCTGGCTTCTTTATGGATTATGCAAAACTTAAATTATAATATGATGCCAGGTTCAAATATAAATACGTATATACAAGATTCAGAAGCGATACACAAATAATTCAAAATTAATAGGTGAATTTATTTAAAACTTATCTATCCCTTACAAAACCCGGAATAATATTTGGAAATTTAATAACCGCGGCAGCAGGTTTTTTTCTTGCTTCAAGAGGACAGGTAAATCTAGGTTTATTATTAGCAACGCTTTCTGGCACCTCTTTAGGTATTGCTTCTGCCTGTGTGTTCAATAATTATATCGACCGGGATATCGATGGGAAAATGGCAAGAACAAGAAACCGTGCTCTTGTTAAAAAATTAATCCCGGTACCGAAGGCTCTTGTATTCGGCGTCGTATTAGGATTACTTGGTTTCTTAATTTTAATTTTCTATGTCAATTTTTTGACTGTTGCAGTTGGAGCTGTTGGGACTTTTTTCTATTTAGTAGTCTATACTATTTTAAAACGCCGCTCTATTTATGGAACTCTATTTGGAGCAGTTTCCGGAGCAACACCTATTGTTACAGGGTACACTGCAGTTACAAATAACTTTGATTTAGGCGCTGTTATACTATTTATGATTCTTGTTTTCTGGCAGATGCCCCATTTTTATTCAATCTCAATTTTTAGACTTAAAGACTATACGCAAGCATCGATTCCGGTTTTACCTGTAGTAAAAGGAATTTATATTACCAAGATCTATATGCTTTTCTATATATCTGCATTTATTATTATTTGCTCAATGCTTACTATTTTTAGTTACACAGGTTATACATATTTAACAGTTGTGATTGTGGCCGGATTTTCCTGGCTTAAGCTATGTATTAAAGGTTTTAAGGTGGATAATAATATTTTATGGGCTCGTAAAATGTTTAAACTGTCACTTATGATCCTTACATTTCTTTGTATTGCAATGTCGGTAGATGCATCTTTTCTAAAAGGTGTATAATATTCTCGTGGCAGTAATTCTTCATATAATAATTGCATTAACCAGTATTATTTACACGGGTTTTACGCTTTTCTTTCCTTCACAATCCAAGCTTAAAACGTCATATATTTTAGTTATGGCAACTATTATAAGTGGAGCTTATTTGGTATTTAGTAAACCTGCACATATGATCGAGGCATGCATAATGGGGGCTTTTTATATTGCATTTGTAACACTTGGCATAGTTTCCTCCCGCCACAAACTCGCCTCCCAAAAGACAAATAGTTAAATTCATTCTTTTGCGGCAATCATGCTGATTTCTACTTTTGCACCCAGAGGAAGTTCTTTAACGCAGACTGATTCTCTTGCAGGATAAGGATCAGAAAAATAACTGCCATAAACTTTGTTAATTTCTCCATACAAAGACATGTCGGTCATATAGATTGTTGATTTAACAACATCGGCAAAAGAAACACCGGCTTCTTCAAGAATAGCTTGTAGATTTTTCATTATTTGATGAACTTGTTCTTCAACAGTTCCTTCAAGAAGTTTTCCTTCGGGAGTTAAACATATCGAGCCTTGAGTAAAAACGAAATTATTTGCAACAATTGCCTGAGAATGGGGACTTGCTCCTGTTACCGGAGCTTTAGTAGTTTCAATCTTTGTCTTCATGAGACAATTATATCAGAAGATTTTATTTACGCTTCTTAGTAGCTTTCTTCGCAAGCATCTCGCGTTTTATTTCACGCCTTTTCTCGGTTTTGTGTGAGCGGGATTTCTTTTTCTTTCCAACTCCGGTAGGTCTTTTTGCCATATACTATATTATACACTATTCTACTGCGGAAAAATTAGAAGCTTTTATGAATTATTTATTCCCAGCATCCATCCTGCCAAGACTGCTGTGAGGATAATAAGAAGAAGAGCTAGTCCATAAAGTAATACTCGCTGAAGATGTTTAGAATCCGGAGATGGCGAAAGCCTAAAAGATTTATCAGCCATAGTTTTACTATGTACTATCTAGAACTGTTTGTCAATTTACTTTTATTAAAGTATCTAAATTTTGAGGGGCATCGCGTATTCACGAACTAATGTTACTAGCCCCTGATCGTTTTTTCCAGATACAACTCTGAATCCTTGCTTTTCATCCATATGAATAGCTACCTCATTTGCTCCGCTTGTTTCAAGCCAAAAACCTACTGGAAGCGAAAGTTTCGAAACATATTCATCAATACAAGTACTTAAAACTGAGTGGGAAATTCCCTTTCCTCTTGCCGAATCGTAGAGACGGAAAGCATATGTATGTCTATAAAAATTTGGGTCAAGAGATTCGCTGTAGTCTGCTCTATCTGGAAGCTCCTTTTCCCCAGCCCAAAAAATTCCCTTCAATCTTCCTTCAGCATCTATGTTATCAGTTAATGTATAAATCGTTCGTCCTTTCTTAGACCACTCTTCGTATTGTTCGCGCGACATAAAACGCTGGCCGTCTCTTCCCAATTTTACAGGATCAGTTTCGGATTGCGTAAAGGCAATCAGCTGTTCAATTTGAGAAGACGTTATGGCAGGATGGATGTAAAATGATTCATTTACGCCTTCAGGTCTAATAGCGACTTCGAATCTATTCATAATGCAATGTTCAAGATTCTACTATATATAAAATTTGAAAGCAAATTTAAGTTCAGGTTTTAATTTTTCCTGTTTTTCTAAAAACCCCTTTTGCAATTCTTCCTGAATCTGAATCATGGCTTATTGTTACATCTGTTATTTGTGTAAATCCTAATGGACTAGCAATATGAATATAGTCCCATACACCTTTAGGAGCAAGGTTTTCAGCATCGCGCTCTGTTTTCCCTTGTGCAATGAGTCGCTTTCTTTCTCGATCGTACTCTGTAAATGTTTGGCTCCCTTCTCTGTATTCAAAGCCTATTCCTTCAGCATCAGGATTTGCTTTTAAAATAAACTCTACTGCTTCTCTAGTCAGAGGTTTTGCTCGAAAATCATTATCGAAGTAACTACCATTAGATCGTTTTGTATAAACTGCAAGTTCAATTATTCTTTCTTTCGCTGCAACTGTCACCAAAACAAAAATGTCTGGAGACAGACCAGTGAATTTAGTTTGCGGTTCAATCCTAACCCAATATGGAAGCGCTGTTACCTCAAGTTTTAAGCCGGTATTAGGTGTTTCTATAACGCCCATACTATCTGATTTATTTGCAATCTCTTGTAAATTTAGCGAAACTTGTTTTCTTTCTTGCACAGTAGGATTATACAAATAAATTGACAGAAATCAAGAAGAAATTATAACTTATTGTTTATTCTTTTCATATAGTCAAATTTTTTGTCAATTTACTTTTATTTTTTCTATTATTATGCTACAAGGAAAATGGGACTATAACTTGTTTTAAGTGAAATACTGCAATATAATGTGCTTGTATATATGCAGGAACAGTCAGATTCAACATTAAGAAAAGAGCACCGTCCAACTTATTACACTATTAAAGCAGGGAGTCAGCCATTTACCGGCCCGAGAGGTCAAGAAAGTACGCATGCTTCTGGTCCCCCGCTTGACGTAGATGTTACTGCAAAAGTTGTGGTTAAAGAAAAAGTTCGGGGAGAAGGAATATCATTTTGGGTAGAAGTTACTTCTCCTCCCGAGAAAAAAGGTCAGCGTTTTTGGGTTGCCCCAAGACCTGGCAGGAACACTGGATTTTACTGAGCTCTCTATACTAGAATCAGCAAGCAATTAAGTTTTGAGGCTACTCTAGAAGTCTTTGAGAACGTTCCCGGTTTCTCACTCAACTGCCTTAGCTCCCACAAGTCCCGGAGACTTTTCAGCCAATTTTATTATTTTTTTTAAAGTTTCAAGATTTAAATCCTCAATCTTTTTAAAACGAATGCAGCTTCTGCCCACACTTACTTTACCCAATAAGTTTTTATATTTTTCAGCTATATACTCGCCGTCTTCAACAGCGCATATATACAAGCTGATATAATTTTTTTGACTTGCAAGAGCTACGATTGGCCAATCAATTGTTTCTTTCTTGTAATTTTTATACTTAAAACTGCCGTAACCTGGCATATTATATAGAAAATTCTGTTTGAACGATGGCGCAGTTTTTTTGATTAAATTATCCAAAAATTCAATTGGTTCACGTCTTTCTTTTGGAAGTAAGTCAAAATATTCTCTGACAGATTTTGCATTGACCGGCTTAAACATATTCATATTTTTTTATTATTGTTGGTCTAATAAATTACTGCCGGCTAAATAAGACCGGAAAAAAGCAGAATCCAAACTACCACTGTAATAGCTCCAAATGCGCTAACGGTTTTAACAAATAGATCAACCGCTTGCTTTTTCTTTCCATCAATAAAAAGTTGAAGTGGTTGGTAGAAAAATATAAAAGCCATTACTGCAGCAGAAAGAGTGAGTAATGACAAAAATGCAACAGGAGCAAAAAAAGTGTCGGGTTTATCTTTGTGGGCGGAAGATACAAGATTAATAATACTCGCAACGAGGATTATATATCCTGAAGCCCCAAGAGCATTAATGAATGGGTTCTTAGACATAGGATGATTATACCAAATTGGCTCCGTGTCTTGAACGCTGCAGCTTTATTCACCAGCTTTTCGGATTGCTTCAAGATCAAGTTTTTTCATTGGCATAAAAGCAGCAGTTACCTTTTCAGATGTTTCAGGATCTCTCCTCATGAGTTCATCCAAAATCCTTGGGACTACTTGCCATGTTACACCGAATTTATCTGTACACCATCCACATTGCTCGGCTTCAGGAATAGCTGAAAATTTTTCCCAGAAGAAATCAATTTCTTCCTGAGTTTCGCATTCAATAATGTAAGAAGTTGCGCCGTTAAGTTTGAATTGCTCAACAGGGCCTCCGTTAAGAAACATGAAGCTTATTCCGTCAATTTCCGCTTCAGCTGTCAAAACAGATCCCTCAGGTCTTCCTGAAACTTCTTCAGATGCCTTAGGGGATTTTGTGATATCACCAATTTTTGCGCTGTGATCACCAGGAGCTGAATTGAACGTGTCTATATAATATTTTGCTGCCTCTTCTCCGTCATTATTTGCAAACCAAAGACAGTTAATTAACTTACTCATTTTATTTATTCTAACACATTGTAAAAAAATTTAATTAATTTTGCAAGAAGTTCTGTGAGCCTATCCCAGATTTGTATTACTTCCCCGCGCCTAAGAACACTATGCCAATAGATTTTGACGCAATTATCCAAGCGTTTCAGCACGTTGGGCATATAGGTGAACTAAAACAACGATGGCTTGAAATTAAAAAACTCCAACACGACCCAACTTTACAAATAGTTGTTTATGACTTTGCTTTACGCCACCCAACCAACAGAGGTAAGCTAAAGGTAAATAGGTAATAAAAATAAACGTCCAACTTGTAATAACCGTCTTCTGGTTTAAATAACTGCACTAGGAAAATATAATCAAACACGATAGCAATAAGTGCCCAAATAACCGCTATGGTTATATAGTGCTGGAAAGAACTGCTTTTTATCTTTTTATTAAGTATCCACAAAGTAAGTGCTATGCCTATTGGAGAAATTATCCAGCCAATGAGTCCAATAGGTACCATCATAAATAAAATTATACCAAGCACATAGCCAACAAACCATAGCAGTAAACCCCAGCCAAATCCGTCTTTTAATAGTTGTTTGTTCATACACTAAGTATACACAATTGTTCGCTTGTGTTGTTCAGTAATTGAGGCGCAAGAGGTTATATTAAAATGTTTGCTGGTACATTTTGCTCCGCGACTAGGATTCGAACCTAGAACCTTGAAGTTAACAGCTTCCTGCTCTACCATTGAGCTATCGCGGAATGTATTGTTTAATAAATTCTCTACCTCTGAAACTTTTTAATTGTCTCTCTCTTAATATTGCGCTAGTTCTACTACTAGCTGCCTCTTGATATATTATAATCCATGTTCCGTCTATACTTGACGTAAAATGGTTTCCTCTTTTTTCATTATGCTCTTTTAATCTCTTTTCGATATTGTTTGTCTGACCAATGTATATCTTTCCACTCTTCTTATTGTATAAAGCATAAACTTTAAACATGGACAGCTTCCTGTCCGCCAGCTGGCGGACTATCGCGGATCGTGAAGAATATTCTAGCACGATAGCATTTGAAAATAAAGAAGTATAATTATATACTGGCTTAGGTGCAGGTTAATAATTTTATTTCGGCAAAAAATTTAATCCTCTTAAAATCAAAGTTTCCTATCTTTTTTTTCGCTCTTATATTAATAGTATTAGCAGGATTTATATACTATTTAAATTTTTCTCAAAACAGAATTAAAGAATTAGGAATTAAAAATTCGAGTCTTAATAAAAGCCTTATCTCCATAGGCGCTGAACTTAAAGAACTTAAGAATCAAGACCAGTACAAAATTAATGAAGGCCTTAAAAAGGATATTAAAAATACACAGGATACATATAAAGAGTCTTTAAATATTTATAATATAATTTCTGATCTTCGCGCTCAAAGCGTAAAAACTTCTGATCTTGATAAAATGTTTGCAAAAATACTAAACGAGCTGTCTCAGCTTAATTATGCGTCGGCATCGGTAAATCTTGAACTTCTTACAAAAGATGTTCAAAAGAATGAAGAAAGTCTAAAGGCAATAGCCGGAAGTCTTGCGCAGCAAACTTCTGCGCAAATCGCAAACATTCCTGTAAATAATTCAGCGCCGGGATCGGGCTTTTCCCAGCAAAAAGTTTCTACAGACAGGGGAGAATTTATTGTATCTATGATTGCGGCTGATCTTAACTCAACAAGAGTAATAGTAGATACAGCATCCGATGGAGATTGCCGGGATAATTGCCCTGCGCTTCCTCTTGCAACTTATGTTGCACGTTCCGGAGGATTTGCCGGAATAAATGGCTCATATTTTTGTCCGCCTGATTATCCAAGCTGCGTCGGAAAAGTAAATTCTTTCGACACGCTTTTAATGAATAAAAATAAAGTTTATTTTAATTCGGATAATAATGTTTATTCAACTGTGCCTCTGGTTGGTTTTACCGGAAATTCCATGTTTGTTCGTGGAAGATCATCTGATTGGGGACGAGATACTGGCATTGATAGTGTTATTGCAATGCAAATACTTTTGGTCTCGGGAGGAAGCCCTACCGGAGCAGGAGGAGGAAAAGCGGCGAGAACTTTTATAGGAACTAAAGGCAGTACTGTTTATATAGGTATCGTTTATAGCGCATCATTTTCTGATGCAGGAACTGTTCTTAAAATAATGGGGATTGATAACGCACTTGGTCTTGATCAGGGTGGATCAACAGCACTTTGGCATGGTGGGTATAAAGCAGGACCGGGACGCAATCTTCCCAACGCAATCGTTTTTGTAAGAAAATAATTACCCTAAATAATCTTTGAGTTTATTCCCTCGGGAGGGGTGGCGGAGCTTGCGAAGAGCTTTGGCTTCTATCTGACGAATTCTTTCTCTAGTTACTGCAAACATTTTACCAACTTCTTCCAATGTTTTTGGTTTTCCATCTTTTAGACCAAATCTTTCCTCGAGAACTCTTCTTTCCCGATCAGAAAGCGTTGCCAAGACCTGCTCTACCTGCTCTTTTAAAAGCTCGCGGGACGCACTATCAAAAAGAGTAGGAGCTGTTGCGTCATGAATAAAATCTCCAAGACGGGAGTCTTCTTCATCTCCAACAGGTGATTCCAAACTTGCTGGCTCCTGAGAAATTTTTATTATTTCCATTGCCTTTTCGGGATCGATTCCCAAAACTTTTGCAACTTCTTCTGGCGTTGGCTCTCTTCCTAACTCCTGCATTAGCTTTCTTGAAGCTCTTAAGAATCTATTTATATTTTCTACCATATGAACAGGAATTCTAATTGTTCTTGCCTGATCTGCAATAGCTCTTGTTATTGATTGCCTAATCCACCAGGTCGCATATGTTGAAAATTTGTATCCTCTTCGCCAATCGTACTTTTCGACTGCTCTTATTAATCCCTGGTTTCCTTCCTGAATTAAATCAAGAAGAGTAAGTCCTCTTCCTACATATTTTTTTGCAATCGATACAACTAAACGGAGGTTTGAATTAATTAAAATCTTTTTTGCTTCCCTGTCTCCTTTTTCCACTCTTTTAGCCAGAGAAATTTCCTGGTCAAACTTAAGAAGAGGAATTCTTCCGATTTCTTTTAGATACATTCTAACTGGATCAGATACTGTATCTTCGGTGAGTATTGTTAGAGCAGCAAGTTCTTTTTCTAAGTCTTCTATTGGTTTTTCGGTGTCCTGATCTCTTGCAACAGATTCAAAAACATCTATATCAAGTTTTAAAAGCTTACCGTAAAGAGCATCTAAATCCGCTATATGGTCTTCTGGTTTTGGAAAAATTGCTAATATTTCATCCTGAGTTATATATCCCCTTTTTTTTGCAGAATCAACGATATCCTTTAGGAAATTTGTGGATTTTTGTTTCATTAGTAGTTTATTTTACCACACTGGCCCCATTATTTGAAGCTTGAGTAAGGCTTTGAAGAATCTTTAGAAAACTTGAAAGCCTGCTTTGAAGATCTTTTGTCTCTTCCTTATTTTTTTCTTTTTTGTTTATATTATTAGCAATGTTTTTTATTTTGTTTTTAAGATCCACAATTCTAAGCTCTTTTATGACTTTTTCTATTTCTTCTGAATATTTATTCTTTTCTCTAAGCTTTGGCAAAGGCAAGATATAACAAGTATCAAATACTACTATCGTTTCTTTAGGAAGAGTTTTTGCAAATAACTTAATATTAAAATTTTGGTTATTTTTAAAATAGGATTTTAAATATTCAAATATTTTTTGATAAGAAGGCAGTTCGAATTCATACTCCGATAACTTTTCGTCTGTCATCTTAAAATGATCCTCAGCTTTTTCACTTTGCAAGATAAGAGAAAGTAAATATTCTTCCAAGATTTCCTTCCTTACTCTTTTATCTTTTTTTTCTCCTATAAAACCGACATTCGCAGGTTCTTTTTTACCAACTTTCTCCATTTCTTTTTGAAGAGTCTCTAAAGATGCGTCAAGTTCCTTTGCTAAGGTTTTTAGATAATGCTCTTTTATTATTTCGTTGTCTATTAAAGAAATAAAAGGAAGAAGATTTTGAGTTATTTTCTTTTTTCCCTCTGCTTCTTCTTTATTATATTTTTTAAGAAAATTAGATATTAGAAAATCATAAGCTCCAATGTCATGACTTACTGCATTCTTGAAAAAGATTGGATCTTTTATAATTGCCTCATCGGGATCCTTATAATCTCCCAGATCAACTACAGTTGTAGTCAAGCCTTTTTTTTCTAAGCCCTCAAGACTTCTCTTAATTGCCTCAAATCCTGCCTCATCCTGGTCAAGACAAAGCGTAATTTTTTGTGAAAATCGTGAAATTAAAGATATCTGATTTTCCGTCAAAGCAGTTCCTTTAATAGCGACAACATTTTTAATCCCCCGAGAATAACAGGAAATTACATCAAATTCTCCTTCCACAATTATTGCCCTCTCTTCTTTTTTTATTTCTTCTTTTGCAAGATTTAAACCAAAAAAAGTACTTCCCTTATGATATACAAGAGTATCTCTTGTATTAACGTATTTTGACCCCGATTGAATCGAGGTTGATTCGGAGGCACTATTCTGAAGAATCCTGCCAGAGAAAGCAATTATGTTATCTCTATGATCAAATAGCGGAAACATTAGTCTTCCTCTAAAAAAATCTGCAGTTCTACCCGGTCTTGTAAAAGAAAGTCCTGCCTCAGTTAAATCCTGGATTTTATATTTTTTCTTTTCCAATAAATATTTCGACAAAATATCTCCTTGGTTTGGAGAAAAACCTATTTGAAAAGTTTCTACAAGACGCGGATCTATCTTCCTCTCTTTTGTTAAATATTCAAGTGCTTTTTTACCTGCATTGTGTTTTGTAAGAATGTAGTGATAAAAATCTGAAGCAATTTTATTAACAGAATAAATTATTTCTTTTTTGGAAGTGTCTTTTTTTACAAAATCTGTTTCCGAAAGCTCTATGCCTGCTTTTTTTGCTAAGATTCTGAGTGCTTCAAAAAACTCAAGATTCTCATATTCCATTAAAAATGTATAGCAGTCTCCACCCTTTCCACATCCAAAACAATGCCAAATTTGTCTTTCGGGAGAAACTACAAAGGAAGGACTTTTTTCGTTATGAAACGGACAGGCAGCTTTAAAATTTCTACCGGCTTTTTTAAGAGGAATATATTCACTTATTAAAGATGCTATATCTATTTTTTCCCTGACTCTTGCTACCTCATCCATCGCTTGCCTATTGTAGCATTATTTTTATTCCCACTCCATTGTGGCAGGAGGTTTTGTAGTTATATCGTAAACCACCCGAGAAATATCGGGCACTTCGTTTACAATTCTTGATGAAATTTTTTGCAAAATATCGTAAGGAAGTTTTGCCCAAGTTGTAGTCATAATATCTTTAGATTCAATAATTCTTAAAGCTACAACTTCTCCAAAAACTCTTCCGTCTCCCTTGACTGCGGTTGAAAATGAATTTGTTAAAACTGGAAAAGAAAGAAAAACTTTCGAAATAAGATTTGCCTTTCTTAGCTCTTCAAGAACAATTTCGTCTGCCTTTTTTTCATTCTCAAGTCTTTTTTTTGTAACTTCGCCTCTTATTCTAACTGCAAAACCTGGCCCCGGAAAAGGCTGCATATTTACAAAATTTTCAGGAAGCTTAAGCTTTCGTCCTATTTCCTTTACTTCATCTTTATAATAATTTCTAAGAGGCTCTAATAATTTTAATTTCATTTTTTTTGGAAGCCCTCCCACATTATGATGGCTTTTAATTAAATCCGAATGTTTATTTTCCTGACTTTCTATAACATCTGAATAAATTGTTCCTTGCAGTAAAAATTTTATTTTAATTCCTTTTTTTATTAAATTTTTCATTTCTTTTTCAAAGAGCTCTATATAAAAATTCCCGATAATTTTTCTTTTTTTCTCGGGATCAGTAATGCTATTTAGTCTTCTAATCATTTCTTTCTCAACTTTTAAAACTGTTAGTTTTATACCTATATGTTTAAATATTTTATTAAGATGTTCTTCTGTTCCTTTCCTCATTAGTCCGTTATCAACGTAAACCGGATGAAAATTTTTGCCAATGGCTTTAGCAGTTAAAACCGAAGCAACTGTTGAATCAACTCCTCCCGATACAGCTCCAATTACCGAGTATTTCCCGACTTTTTCCCGAATATCTTTAATCAATTCTTTCTCATCTATAATTTCCTTTTTAAAATTTACAGCACATATATTTAGAAAGTTTTTGATTATCTTGGTTCCATAGTCTGTATGCTCTACTTCCGGATGAAACTGGAGTCCAAATATTTTTTTATTTTTGTTTTCTACAAACGCGAAGGGTACATGCTCGGAAGATCCTAAAACTTTAAAACCTTCTGGAAGTTTTATAACCTCATCTCCATGACTCATCCATACTGTGAGTTTTTTAGGAATATTTTTTGCGATTTGGGATTTTGAATTTGGAATTTCCAGCTGGGCTGGTCCATATTCTTTTTTTCCTGAAATTACTTTTCCTCCCAAAAGTTTTGCCGTAAGCTGAAGTCCATAACAAATACCAAAAATGGGGATATTTAAATTAAAAATATCTGGACTAATTGTTGGGGCATTCTTAAGATATACGGAGCTTGGACCGCCGGACAAAACTATTCCATCTATATTATCCTTATTTTTTAATATTTCCGGCAATGCATCTTCCGGACTAACAAGCTTTGAAGATGCGCCAAATTCTTTTATTCTTCTTGAAATTAGATGAGAAGTCTGAGATCCAAAATCAACTATTACAATCATGAGTAATTTTTCCCGCTATTCGTAACCAGGATACTGTGAGGATGGCTTTCTGTTAGAGAGGCTTGAGTAATTTTAATAAACTGCGCTTTCTCCCAAAGTTCTTTTATATTTTTTGCCCCTGCGTAATACATTCCGGATTTTATTCCCCCGATTGCTTGTTCTATAAGTTCTTTAACAGCTCCCTTTACAGGAACTAAACCCTCAACTCCTTCTGCAATTAATATTCTGTCTTTATAATCTTTGCCATGAAATTCATCTTCTGATTTTACTTTTGCTCCTTTTCTCATTGCAGAAGATGAGCCCATTCCTCTGTATTCTTTAAAGGGGTATTTTTCGTTTATCAGGTTGAAGATACTTAAGAATCTATGGGGAACTTGATCTCTTTTTAAATAAACCACCTTACCGGGAGTTTCTAATGCAGATGCAAAAAAACTTCCCATCATAACCGTCGATGCACCTGTAGCTATTGCTTTTACAATATCTCCCGAAAATTTTATTCCTCCGTCCGCGATTATAGGAACGTTTAATTTTTTCGCTACTTTATTTACCTCAAAAATTGCAGTTATCTGAGGAACTCCCATTCCCGAGATTATTCGAGTTGTACAAATTGCACCCGGTCCCATACCAACCCTAAGTCCATCAGCTCCTGCTTTAATTAATTCTCTTGCGCCGTCTACTGTTGCAATATTTCCAGAAATAACTTCGATCTTTGAAAAATTTTTCTTAATATATTTTGTAGCTTCAATAACACCTTTTGAAAATCCGTGAGCCGAATCTACTACTACTACATTTGCTCCGGCTTTAATAAGAGCTTCTGCTCTTTTCTCAAAATTACTTGCACCAACTGCCGCTCCTACAATTAATGCTTGTCCTGAGCTTGTCGAACGGATTTTTTTAACTTTTTTAACTTCTCCCGCTTGATCTTCTATTGTTAAATTTCGATGAATTATTCCAATTCCCCCTAATTTTGCAAGGGAGATTGCAAGTTTACTTTCGGTTACTGTATCCATTGGAGCAGAAACAAAAGGAATAGAAAGTTTAATTTTTTTTGTAAGCTGAGTCGCAAGACTTATTTGAGAGCGGGAAAAATCAGAATACCCGGGTAAAAGAAGGACATCATCAAAAGTAAGACCGGAAGAAAGCGCCTGGATACTGAGAGGATTTGAGTGTACAGATTTCTGAGGCTCCATAATTAATAGTACTAAAAAGAATCGAAGATGTCAAGAAAAAAATATAAAACAAAATGCTAATATAAATGTATGTTATCGAAAGTGAATTCATCTGCGATTGTTGGACTAGATGCAGTACCTGTTGAAGTAGAAGTAGATATTGCTTCTCAAGGTCTCCCCTCTTTTACAATAGTCGGGCTTCCAGATAAAGCAGTTGAAGAATCAAGAGAAAGAGTAAGAAGTGCCATAAAAAACAGTGGCGCTGATTTTCCTGCAAAAAGAATAACTGTAAATTTAGCACCTGCGGATTTACCAAAAGAAGGACCTTCTTATGACTTGCCAATCGCACTTGGGATTCTTTTGGCATCCGAACAGCTTAAGGTGGAAATTGATGACGCTCTATTTTTAGGCGAATTGTCTTTGGATGGAAGACTAAGACACACAAATGGAATCCTGCCACAAGTAATAATGGCGAAGAACAAAAAACTTAAGAGAGTTTTTATACCAAGCATAGATGTTGAGGAAGCATCAATACTTGATGGAATAAAAATTTATCCTGTCCCATCCCTTGTCTCTCTTTTTAGACATTTAACAAGTGCTGAAGAAATAAAACCTCAAAAACACATTAATATAAATTCTGTTCTAAAAGATGAAGATTTTGATCTTGACATGAACGACATAAAAGGACAGGAACAGGCAAAAAGAGCTTTGGAAATTGCAGCAGCTGGGGCTCACAATATTTTATTAAAAGGCCCACCGGGAGCCGGAAAAACAATGCTTGCCCGAACTCTTCCGTCTATTCTTCCAAAACTTACTTTCGATGAAGCATTAGAGGTTACAAAAATATATAGCATCTCAGGACTTTTAGATAAAAAGTCTCTTGTAATAAAAAGGCCGTTTAGATCTCCTCACCATACGACTTCTCATATTGGACTTATTGGCGGAGGCAATGTTCCAAAACCCGGGGAAATATCCTTAGCGCACAGAGGAGTATTATTTCTAGATGAATTTCCGGAATTTCCACGCCATGTTCTTGAAGCATTAAGACAACCCATGGAAGATGGGGATATTGCAATCTCAAGATCCAAAGGCAGAGTTTTATTTCCTTCTAAATTCATGCTTGTTGCAGCACAAAATCCATGTCCATGCGGATTTTACGGAGACAAAACTAAAGAATGCAAATGCAATTTAAATCAGATATTAAGGTACCAAAAAAGAGTTTCTGGACCAATGCTTGATAGAATAGATATTCATTTAGATGTTCCGGCAGTAAGAACAGAAAAACTTGTTTCAAATGAAAAGAACTTAAAAATAGAATCGTCAAAAGAAATAAGAAGAAGAGTACAAAAGGCAAGAGATATGCAGATTAAAAGGTTTAAAAGTCTAGGAAAAAAAGGCCAAAACAAAAAGATTACATCAAATGCCGAAATGTCTACAAAAGGCGTAAAAGAATTTTGCGCTCTTTCTTCTGAAAGCTTGGAAATTTTAAGACTTGCTGTTGAACGAATGAACCTATCTGCCAGATCTTATTTTAGGACTATAAAAATTGCCCGAACAATTGCAGATCTTGAGCAGTCTTTAAAAATAAAACCAGTTCATATAGCAGAAGCATTGCAATATCGACCCAAACAAGAATCCATTTAAGCTATGTTACAATAAATGCAATGGAAAAAGGCCTGTCCACTAAAGATGCAGGAAGACTCTTGCAAGAGCATGGCAGAAATGAAATTATCGCAAAAAAAGGCATTTCTCCTATCTCAATCTTTCTTTCTCAATTTCCTAGTTTTCTAAACGGGGTATTATTCCTAGCTGCAATTTTCTCTTTTGCTATAGGAGACATTCCTGACTCTTTGTTCATATTTGCAATTCTTCTACTTAATGGTGTCGTAGGCTTTATTCAAGAATACAATGCTGAAAAATCTATTGAAAAACTTAAAAACTACGTTAAGCCAGTTTCAAGAGTTTTAAGAGATGGAAAAGAGCAGGAAGTTCCAACATCAGATCTTGTGCCTGGAGACATTGTAATCCTATCTGAAGGAGATCGAATCCCAGCCGATGGAATACTACTGCAGCATGAGGACTTAGAAGTTGATGAGTCAATCCTAACAGGAGAGTCCCTTCCTGTTGCCAAAGAAAAAGATGCAGAAATATTTGGCGGAACGCTCGTCATAAAAGGGCGGGGGCATCTTACCATTCAAAAAACTGGAATGAAAACCCGATTTGGGCAAATTGCCGAAACTCTCTCGGGATTATCTGCAGACCAAACTCCTTTAAGCAAACGGTTAAACACATTAGGAAAAATAATTTCGCTTATCGCAATTGCTTCAGCATTTTCTATAATTCCAATTGGCCTAGCACAAGAAAGAGAATTTTTTCCACTTGTACTTCTTGCAGTAAGCGTCACTGTTGCAGCAGTTCCCCAGAGTCTTCCGACTGTTATTACAATTGCACTTGCATTAGGGGCGACAAGAATGGCAAAGAAAAATGCAATTGTAAGGAAAATGCAGGCCGTCGAAACACTAGGGTCAATTCAAGTTCTTCTAACAGATAAGACAGGGACACTTACGGAAAACTCAATGAGAGTCAAGAAATATTGGATTGAAAATAAAAAACTTTTTACTCCGCTCCTCCGCGCCTGTGTTTTTGGAAATACTGCAACGCTTGCTCAGAAAGCCTCCAAAGATTCCTATGATGTTTTAGGAGATAAAACTGATGGCGCTCTTCTACTTTGGGCAAAAAGTCAGATGATAGATCTCGATGAGCTTAAGGATGGAGGAAAAATTACTGATGAGTTCGTTTTTGATCCCGAACAAAAAACAATAACTACTGTCTGGGAAGAGCACGACAAGAAATATGTTTTTGTACGAGGGGCACCTGAATCAATAATCGAAGGAAGCGAGCTTACGGGAAAAGACAGAGTGAAAATGACAAAACTTTATGAAGAGTACGCATCGGAAGGTCTAAGGGTTATTGGATTTGGTATGAAACGGGAAGAACATAAAGGAAATATAAAACGTGACCATTTAGAAAAAAATCTTGATTTTTTGGGATTTGTCGGGATTTATGATCCGCCACGAGATGAGGCAAAACAAGCTGTACTTAAAGCAAGAAATGCTGGTATTACAACTATTATGGTTACAGGAGATAATGAAAAAACTGCTCTTTCTATTGCGAAAGATGTCGGAATTCTTGAAAAAGATGAGGATGTAATAACAGGCGAAGAGCTTGAAAAATTAACCGATGAAGAAATTTCAAAAATAATTGACCGTATCCGGGTATTTGCAAGAAGTAGACCAGAAGATAAGCTTCGTCTCGTAACAATACTTAAGAAAAAAGGGTATATCGTGGGAGTAACTGGTGATGGAGTAAATGATTCGCTTGCTATAAAAAGATCAGATGTAGGAGTAGCGATGGGTCAGACAGGAACCGATGTTGCAAAAGAAGCAAGCGACATAATCCTCGCAGATGATAATTTCTCAACCTTAGTATCAGCAGTTGAAGAAGGAAGAATTATTTACCATAACATTCTAAAAGCAATAACGTATCTTTTATCAGGAAATCTTTCGGAATTGACTTTAATTATTTTTGCCACAAACTTAGGATTGCCTAGCCCCCTTATTCCTACTCAAATCTTATGGATTAATCTAGTAACCGACGGACTTCCTGCTCTTGCGCTTGCCTCTGATAATAAAGATCCAGATCTTATTAAAGATGGTCCTCGCGACCCTAAAGCCCCTATTCTCTCAAAAGAAAGAGGACTTTTTATAGCAGTTGTTGGATTTTCTATGGCAATTATACTTCTTTTAATTTTTTACTTATCCATGAATCTTTCCGGCTCAGAAACATTAGCCAGAACTATTGTATTTAATGCTTTGATATTTTTTCATATGATACTTGCCTTTGTAGTTAGGGGTAAGTCTTTACTTAGATTTAATCCTTTTCTCGTTTGGGGAGTACTAGGAATAATTATAATTCAGGTAATAATTACTTTTACCCCCTTTTTCCAGAAAATTTTTCATTTGGGTTTTTAAAAAACTTAGCTGAAATCAGAATAAGATTATAAATCTTTTTCTTTAATTAACGGGTAGATATCTAGTGCTACTTCTTCGTATGGATGGAATTCTTTAATTGCCTCAATAACTTTTTTGACACTATCTTTCGAACAGACTGTTTCAATTCTTTCTTCTTCAACTCTTTCAAGCTTACCAACTTTACCTATTGTAGGTCTTGCTCCCTTTAGTGGCTTGTATCTTCCAAACCCTTTTGAGGAAAATGTGCAGTGACTATAATTACCTATCTGGCCAGCTCCAGCATCTCCCATTGCTTTTCTGACTACATCTGCATGGCTTGTTGGGACAAAAACAACTACTTTAACTAACTCTTCCATGAGGCAATTATATCAGAAGTATTATCCACTCATTTTATAACGCATAAAAACACACTTGCCTCTTACTCCTTCCGGCCACTCTGCCCAATGACGATAAAATTCACCTTTATTTTTATCTATTTTAAATCCCCATTTCTTATACATTTTGATTGTTCTCTTGCCATGGGTGTATGTATCAAGGGTTATATCTTTTTTATTAGCAAATTCTTTTACAAGTTTCCATAATTTTTTTCCTATTCCTTGTCCTTGATATTTAGTTGCTACATAAAATCCTCTTAGCTCATAATCTTCTTCTCTTTCTGTAATGGTTATTGAGCCTATCATTTTGAAATCCATAAAAACAAGCCAAGTTTTTTGTTTATGACTTATTTTTAAATTTGAAGCCAAATATTTTTGAATTCTTGGAGAACTAAATACTTCTTCTGAGAAAAGTTCCTTTTTTAATCCTAATCTTTCATCTGTATAAGCATCTTGAAAGGTTTTCTGAAGCAATTTGCTGTAGCCCAACAAATCGCTTTTTCTTGCCAGTCTAATTTTGACTTTCATGAGGCAATTATATCAGACGAAGTTGGAGTTAGAATAATTTACCACCAAGCGGTACATCTTTTTCCGGGGATACTAAAATAGCTCTTCCTTCTTCGTCGGGAAAACCAAGCGTTAAGACTTCTGAAATAGCCGAGCCCATTTGAAATGGCGGCAAATTTACTACTCCTGCTACTAATCTCTCCTTTAAATCTTCCTTTTTATAATGCGTGAACTGTCCAATGGATTGTTTAATACCAATCTCAGAACCAAAATTTATTTTCATTTTATAAGAAGGCCTTCGAGCTTCTGGATAATCTTCAACTTCTATAATCTTCCCAGCTCGTATGTCTAACTTTTTAAAATCATCTACGGCAACCATGAAATGATTATATCAGAAGGAATTTATTTACTCTTTTGCAAAATACCAATGTGGTATATGAAGTTCTATTCCGAATTTTGTACCCAGCTCTCCTAGTCCCCGGATCCAATTATTATCAACTATCCCTATCTGCCCCTCTTCAATCCCATCCAGTACAACTGCGTGTGCATTAGCGTCTGGTCTTATTTTTTTAACCAAATCAAATTCAACAATTTTTTTAAGCTTGAAGTGCTTTTTTCTTCTACCGTATACATGCTCATCAAAATATTTTTGTACTTCTTGTCCAAGTATTTCAAGAGGATTTAATTCTGTAGATTCTGGCCGTACCACTAAAGAAATTATAGATCCGAAGAATATAAATATCAAATTTGTAAAATTATATAAGGAGAATTTTATATTTCATAAGGCTCATCTCATCATTAGTAATCCTGCTATTGCGATAAAACTCCCTAATATTTTTCTCGGTAAATCTTCGCGTTCTTTTAAGATTACTGCTGCGGCAATAAAAACAACTACAACCTTAAATGTTGTTACTGCCGAAACCAGACTTAAATTTCCTACAACGAAAATCAATACAACCCAGGACAAAGATTGAAAAAATCTCAGTATTCCGGTTACTGCAGTATCTTTTACAGTATGCTTAGTCTTACTGTGGGTAAATAATGTAATTAGTCCTAAAAATATACACTGAGTCCACCAGCTAAGCATCGTCCCCGCTGTAAAACCTGTGGTCTTCTGAAGAGCTCTTTCTGCAACTAACAAAACCCCAAGCATAACTCCGCTTGAAACCATTAATAAAAAGTTCCTATCAAAAGTAAACCTTCCCATGCGATGTTTTTTTGATATAAGCAAAATTGAAAATAAGAGTAAAATAGTTCCTCCAATTTGCATAAGAGTTAATTTTTCGTTAAGAAAAATCGTAGCAAGAACAATTGTAATTGGTGTATATATATTGCTAATTAAAGTGGTAATTCCCGCATCTACATGTCTTTGAGCAATATAAGAACTTATGAAAAAACCTGCTCCAAAAAACCCGCAAGTTAATGACAGAATGATTAAATTGACGATGTTTCCGTTGATTTGAAAAGGCTGAAATAAAGGAATAAATAAACTTAATACTACCGTTATTAGAACTACTCTAAAAGCAAAATCTACCTGCCCTCTACTGTCGGCTTCTCCTTTAACAGAAAGCCATCTTCGTTGAAGAGGAGAAGCACTAGCGGCAACAAAGTAGAATAAATAACTTAGAAGAACGATCATGGAAAAATTATATCAGCTTTTCTTGTTTGGTATTTTTTGGCGGGGCTTTGCCAAAATGTTCGTAGGCGGTTTGGGTTGCGATTCTTCCCCTGCTTGTTCTTTTAAGAAACCCTATTTGCAGAAGATATGGCTCAATTACTTCTTCTATTGTTCCAATATCTTCAGAGATCGTTGATGCAATTGTTTCCAGCCCGACAGGTCCTCCTCCATGTTTTTCTATAATCGATTTAATAAATCTTCTGTCGCTTGAGTCAAGCCCCATCGAGTCGACTTCTAGCATTTTTAAAGCTTCGTGAACTAACTTTTCTGTAATCTTTCCCTCGCCTTTGACTTGGGCAAAATCTCTTGCTCTTTTTAAAAGCTTTAAGGCAATTCTGGGAGTTACTCTTCCTCTTTTTGCAATTTGTTTTATACTTTCCGGATCTATTAAAACCTTGAGCATTTTTGCGGCATTATCAATAATCTTTTCAAGATCCACTGGATCGTAAAAATTAAGACGATGAACCACACCAAATCTATCCCGAAGAGGAGCAGACATTAAGCCGATTCTTGTTGTTGCGCCTATTATTGTAAATTTTGGAAGGTCAAGCCGCAAAGTACGGGCGCTCGGTCCTTTGCCTAAAATTATGTCAAGCGCAAAGTCTTCCATTGCAGGATAAAGAGTCTCTTCGACTACTTTATTTAGTCTATGAACCTCGTCAATAAAAAGAACGTCTCCGTTTTCCAGATTGGTAAGAATTGATGCAAGATCTCCTGCTCTTTCAATTGCAGGCCCTGATGTTACGCGAATACTAGACCCCATTTCCTTGGCAATAATATGCGAGAGCGTTGTTTTTCCAAGCCCTGGAGGACCATAAAGAAGAATATGCTCGATTGCCTCTTTTCTTTTCTTAGCAGCAGCTATTCCAATTTTTAATGATTCTTTTACCTGCCCCTGTCCTAAAAATCCTTTCCAATCCGAAACGCGAAGAGAAGTAAAAAGTATTTCTTCTTCCGGATTTTCCTTTTCTATTTTTTCTTTTTTTGTCTTACCAGCCATAAATTTTAATCTGAAATTTAAAATTATTTTCCAAGGTATTTTAACGCGTGTTTAATTTTTTCTCCAACGTTTTTGATATTTTTGTCGATATTTCTTATTGCGTCTTGCGATTCTTTTACGGTAAAGCCAAAACTTTTAAGAGCAGCCAAAACTTCCGAAGATGCTCCATCCGCCTGTGCCGATAAATCTAAATCCTCAAGACTTCCAAGCTTAGTTTTAAGTTCGATTATAATTTTCTGTGCATTTTTTCGCCCAAGTCTGGGAACTTTTGTGAAAAAATCTACATTACCTGCGATAACTGCCTCAATTATTGAGGCTCTTTCTCCAAAAGAAAAAATGCTTAATGCAGTTTTAGGGCCTACTCCCGAAACCGAAATAAGCTGTTCAAACAATTTTAGGTCTGGAAGATTAGCAAATCCAAAAAGATCCAGTGCATCTTCTCTAACATGTGTATATGTAAATAGCTTTAAATCTTCACTGATTTTGGAAGTTGAAAAAATTTTATTTGGAACAAGAACCCTGTATCCTACTCCCGACACATTAAGAATAATATATTGTCCATCTATAAATTCTATTTTCCCTTTTAAATACCCTATCACGATTTATCTCCTATTCTTCTGGAAAATAAATGAGTAAGTCCTACTGCTAAAGCGTCTGCTGTGTCGTCTGGTTTTGGAATTTCATTAAGATTTAAAATTGTTTTTACCATCTTACCAATCTGCATTTTATCTGCTCTGCCGTATCCTGTCACTGCTATTTTTACTTGAAGCGGAGTATAAATTGCAAGCGGTAATTTATTTTCTCCTGCCGCAAGAAGAATAACTCCTCTTGCCTGTCCTACTACAAAAGCTGTCTTTGCATTAGTATTAAAAAATAGCTCTTCGATTGCCATTTCTTCCGGCGAATATTTTTTTATTAAATTTAAAATCTTTTTATAAATTTCTTGCAGTCTATCCTGAACCTTACTTTTCGAACTAGTTTCGATACATCCGTAGTTTTCAACTTTGAATTTCCCATTTTCAACTTTTATTACTCCCCATCCTGTTCTTGCAATACCTGGATCAATTCCTAAAACCCGCATAAATTTATTTAATTATACCATCTTGTAATAAAACCTCCTGTGTTATACAATATAGCCTTAACTGGTACTAAGCGGAGCCGAAGTATGAAGAGAGAAAAACTTGCAGTCGAAAAAAGAAAAATCTTAGGAAAAAAAATTAAGAACTTAAGGCGAGATGGAATTCTTCCTGCAAATGTCTATGGCAAAGATTTTAAGTCTTTGTCTGTTCAAGTACCATTAAAGGAATTCCAAAAAGTATTTAAAGAAGCAGGAGAAACTGGACTTGTAGATCTTCATGTTGATAGCCAAACTCTTCCTGTTTTAATTCATAATGTTCAAACTGACTATTTGGGAACTTATCTTCATGCGGATTTTTATAAAGTTAATCTTAAAGAGAAAGTTAAAACAATGGTTCCAATTCTAATAATTGGTGAGCCGAAAGCCGTTACAGAAAAGATTGGGCTATTGATGAATATACTTTCCGAAGTAGAAGTAGAAGCATTGCCAGAAGCACTGCCGGAAAATATAGAAGTTAACGTAGAGAACCTAGCTCTTGTTGATGATCAAATAACTGTTGCAGATATAAAGGCGACAGAAGGCGTAGAAATTTTAACTGATCCTTCCCAAGTTATCATAAAAATTGGAGAGCTTGTAAGTAAAGAAGCCGAAGAGCTTGTCGCAGAGGAAGCAGCTGCAGCTGAAGAAGCAAAAGCAGAAGGCGCAGCGCCAGCTGAAGGAACCGAAGACAAGGTTCAAGAAGGAGAAGCAAAATCTGAAGAAGGTAAAAAAGAAGCAACTGAGCCAGCCCCTGAGAAGAAGTAATCTATATTTACTTCTTGTTTAAGATTTTCTCTAACTCTTTTCCCTTTTTAAAATTTGGATCAAGCGTTAAAACCTCCTTAAGATATGCCCTCGCTTTATTAACATCATTTAGCTGATATTCTAGTAGTGCTAATTGAAAATAGGAATCTCTATAACCAGGGTATTTTTTATTTACTACTTCCCAAAATTCTATTTGGTTTTCTATATTATTTCTTTTTTCTTTTAGCACTTCATTTTCCTTATAATTTCTATAAGAATCGGCTCCTACAATTACAATTGCTCCGAGAATAATGGCAGAAACAAAACCTGCAGATATAAGTCTGTGGTGCCTGACAATCTTTTTAAAATATTTTTGATCGGTAATAAATCGGAAAATATTCGGGAATTTAACTGAAGAGGTTTTTTGTTTTTCTTTATTCATTTTTAGGCCAGGATTCAACCATTATTGATCCTCCGGCTGACGGATTAGATCGCTGATAAATCTCCTCTGTTACGAATGGTATAAACGGATGCAGAAGACGTAAGAGAATTAAAAATAATGAATTAAGAGCTAAAAATGAGTTATTGTCGATTCGGTTTTTTACATCCTCGATATATTTATCTGCAAACTCATGCCAGGCAAATTCATAAAGTCTTTCTGCGGCATAGTTAAAATTATATTTCTCAATATCTAGAGTTATTTTTCTTATTAATTCTTCTGTCTGAGCAATAATTTTTTTATCTTTTTCGTTCTTTGCAAATTTTTTTAAATCTTTGATTGAATTTTGAATTTTTAATTCTGAATTTTGAATTCGACTTATTTCGATGAATCTTGCTATATTCCATAGTTTATTTATAAAATTTCTCGCAGATTGAAGTTTTGGATAAGACAAAGCTTGATCATTTCCAAGAGCTGTTCCAAAAACTAAAGCAAATCGGACTGCGTCTGCTCCATACTGATCAACTAATTCCAAGGGATTAACTATATTTCCTCGGCTTTTGCTCATTTTTTTACCTAATGGGTCATTAACAAGTCCGTGTAGTACAACATTTTCAAATGGAATTTTCGAAGTAGAATAAATACCCATCATAACCATTCGCGCAACCCACCATCTTAAAATATCGTACCCTGTTTCCATAACCGTTGTCGGATAAAATTCTTTATAATCTTCCCCTTTTGTAGTTTGAAGCGTAGCAAATGGCCATTGAGACGAAGAAAACCACGTATCAAAAGTGTCTTCATCCTGTTGTAACTTTTTAGATTTACATGTACTACATTCTTTCGGAGTTTCTCCGGAAGTTACAGTCCATTCTGCGCAATCTATGCATTTCCATGCAGGAATTCTTATTCCCCAGACAATTTGCCTAGAAATATTCCAATCTCTTATATTTTCTAAAAACTGGAAATAAAGTTTTTCAAATTTTTTAGGATATATTTTTATTTTCCCTTTTTTTACTACTTCTATTGCAGGTTTTGCTAGGGGACTCATTTTAACAAACCACTGTTCTAAGGGCAAAGGTTCAATCGGATTTTTACATTTATAACAAAGCCCAATTCTATGTTTATATTTTTCATCTATCTTTTCAATTAGCCCCTTCTGCTCCATTTCTTGGACTATTAATTTCCGAGCTTGCTTTGCATAAATTCCTGCAAATTTTCCAGCTTTTTCATTCATTTTTCCAGAAAGGTCTATTACCTGAACCATAGGCAAGTTATGTCTTAGGGAGACTTCAAAATCGTTGAAATCATGAGCTGGTGTTATTTTTACAACTCCTGTGCCAAATTCTCGATCTACCATTTTATCTGCAATAACTTTAATTTTTGATTTACCCAGAACTGTTTCTATATCCAAATCTTTCCCAACATACTGCTTGTATCTTTTATCATCTGGATGAACTGCTACTGCCGTGTCTCCAAATTTAGTTTCAGGTCTTGTAGTTGCTAAAACTAAAGGGCCATACTTAATATAATAAAGAGGGTTTTGTCTTTCCTCATAAACTACTTCTAGATCGGAAAAACTTGTGCCGTCAAATGTACAATAATTAACAAGCCTCTCTGTGCGATACACGAGCTTGTCCACGTGCATTTTCTTAAATGTTTTATTAACGACTGAGACTATATTCGGATCGAGTGTAAATTTAGTTCTTGACCAATCAAGAGAGAATCCAAGTTTTCTTAGCTGAGATTCCATTACTGGCCTATTGTCTTTAACAAAATCTCCAATCATGTTATAAAGATTTTCTCTGTCGTAATCAAAACGTGATTTCCCTTCTTTCTGAAGTTTTTTTTCAAAAACAAATTGTGTTTCAAATCCTGCATGATCTGCGCCCGGAAGCCATAAAGTTTTAAATCCCTGCATTCTTTTAAACCTTGTAAGTATGTCCTCCAAAACGTACATAGCATGACCAAAATGAAGCGGTGCATTTGCATTTGGAGGAGGGAGAATTATTGAAAATGTCTTTTTATCCTTTTCTGTTGATGGAGCAAAGTATCCATTTTCCTCCCACATCTTGTAAATTTTTTCTTCTACTTTTTTGTGATTATAAATCTTATCCATGATTACAATAAGTGGAATTATTGTAGCATAATACAGGCTTGTTTAATACTTCAATACACGAAAAATCTTTGAACTGCAAACTATTTCGCAAATTCTGTTAGAAGGGGTTTCCAAAAGGTAATATTTATTTTTGAGTTAGATCAATCTTAATCTCCCTATCTTGACTTAAAATTTCCTGAAAACTTACGCTTTGATTTTGATCTTTTAATTTCTTGGACATAGACAAAATCTTAAAAGCTGATGGGTACGAAAATGAAAAATCAACTGGGTAATTTTCTGTCCCTGGTTGTTTAAATATTTTTAAACTATACGAAATTAAGGGATCTTTGGGAGATATTTTTTGGGCAAGAGAATATTCTATATCGATCTTCTTAAACTTTCCAGAAGAGATAGTTTGCAAAAATCCGTAGACTACTTTATCAGCTTCATTTGTAGAATCAACCTCAAGCTCTGTTGGCGGTTTAAAATTTTTGGATTCATATACAAGAGGATCTGTTACAGCTTTTATGACTTTCTGAGAGCTTCCATCGATTGTTATTGCGTTTAAAATAGCCCCCTTTGGCAAAATAAATCTAATGTAATTTTTATAATCCCCGCCTGGCCATTTATTGGAATCATTTTTAAGAGACAGAGAAAGCTTTGACAAGATTGTTCCATCATCTCTCATTTGAACTCTATAAGAAACGCTTCTTCCAACAAAATAGTTAGCTTTATTTACTCCGAGATTTGCCTCACTTATTCCTATAAAATCATTTGTTGATGGATTTGCTTGTTTTCTTCCGTCCCAGAGAGAAGAAGATAATCCACTTGTCGTAAATGTTCTTTGCACCTGGGGATTTGCGAAAGCAAAAAGAATATGTTTTTTTAAAATAGAATCTTCTATTGAGTTCAAGATAGTTAAATAGTGAAGCTTTTTTTCGGAAGAAATTTTATTATTTATAGCTTTATAGAGAAAAGTTAAGAAATCTTTTTTTTGAGTAGATGATGGAAAAAAATCTTTTTCTGAGTGAGCTTGTGTAAGACTATAGAAATTATCTGAAGTAACAGTTTCTTTGTATTCAGGAACATAAATTGGTTCTAATACAGAAACCAAACTCTTAACAAAAGACACGTCAATGCCAATTACACCATCTACTGATTGTCCAGTCTCCTGAAAAAGAAAAAAAGCTGCTGAAGAAGCTGCAGAGACAAAATCGAGATTAAAATTACTATCTCTTAGATACCAATGGGCAGAAGGAAGATACCTTCTTATTGGATAGGGAGGCTCAATATGTCCTTTTAATTGCCCATCCGCTTCATAAACATCGTGTATGGAAAAGTTTTCTACTTTTCCCTTATTTAGATCTAAAATTCCATATGATCCAATGAACCCTCCTCCTGGACGAAGCTCCATATTGTTTTGGAAAAGAATTAAATATTTCTTTTTTTTCTCTGCATCCAAGATATTAGGGAGTGTATCCTGTACATTTGAAATAAGAGAAACTAAGCTATTATAGCCTTCAATTTTTTTTCTAAATTGCTCAGGAATATAATTCTGGACTTCTAATTCTTTGAATAAAGCCAGTGATTCCTTTATTAAACTCGTGGAATAAACTACATCCTCATCAGGATTTATGCTTTTTCCTGCAAAAACTTTTTCAAGTAGATCGAATGCTTTTATTAAATTATCTACTGCCTTAGAAATTATCTTCGCAGATTCTATATCTTTCGAGAAAGCATTTGCTAAATCATCTATTCCAATAATCCCTGCCTCCATAGCTAATACCTTAAATGAATAGCCCGATAAATTAAATAAATTAATAGATGATTCTACCGATGTCTGAGCCGATTTTAAATCTCCTTTCTCCATAGAAGTCTTAGCGTTATTTAAATTAATAAAACCAAACAAAAACAGAAAGGAAGACGATAAGAACGGCAACAGTATTAAAAAAATACATAAAAAAGTAGGGTATAAATATTTTTTAACAGTGTTTTCTTTTTTTTGATATAATTTTTTCTGATCAGAAACATCAAGAGTCTTTGCCCTGCTGTCATCTGTTTTTACTTCTATATCAATTTCTTTAATTTTTGATTGGTAGGGGTAGTCATCGGGAAGAAGGTATTCTCCATCCTGTTTTTCTTCGAAATCTTTTTCTTTATCTGCGCCAGAGGATTTAAGATCAATAATAACTTCTGGATCTTTCTTTTGTATTAAATGAGCTAAGGATATTAAGGTTATGGGATATTTGGGAAATAAATAAAACAGCTTAGAATTACTAGTAGTTCCAAAAACTACTTTTATTATTCCCGAAACTAGATCATCAAAATTAACTGGAAAAACTTTTTTAAGACCTTCTCCCAAAACCTGAATTTTTCTATTTTTTTTAGCTTGTAATAAAAAGGTTTTAATTTCATTGTCAAAAGCCGATCCATCTCCTTCTCCGAAAATATCTCCATAGAGAATTACTTTTGTCTTCTTATACTCCGTGAGAACAGATTCCACTTCCTTAGGAAGGCTTAGAAGATATGTTGCAAAAATAAAATTTGAGTCATCGGCTCTTGCTTTTTTAATAAAGCTGGGAACTGATTTTATTGTCCCAATATCACTTCCTAGTACAATGATGTAAGAATAATTATTATCTGGAATCTCTGGAAATTTCTTAGAGTAGGCGACATTAATAATGTTAGAATTTTCTTTTCTAACAGTATCGCTTACTAAAACTACTAGTAAATCCTTACTTAATTCCAGAGCAAGAGCTGATCCAATAATTCCAACTTTATCAACTACTAAAACTGGTTTACTGTTGGAGCTTGAGTCTTCTTCTTGGACAAGGGCAGGTCTCTTCATTAAGCCTATTTTAGGGAAATTCTGCTTCTCTGTCTAGCGCTAGATTCACATATTTATCTGCCTCTTTATTTTTCTCCCGAGGAATATATGAATAATTCATTGGGATATTAATTTCCGACTCCAATTGCCTAATTTGAAAAAGAAGATCTCTAAGATGCGATTTTTTTATTTTAAAAAGTCCTGTAATTTGAGAGCATACTAAATTTGAATCAAGAAAGAAGTTAATTTTCACATCTTCTGATAATTTTTCTTTATTCTCCATAATCCAAGCAAGAGCTTCAACTACAGCTTTATATTCTGCAGCATTATTTGTAGAGACTCCGATTTTTTTTCCAAAACCTGCAATTTCCGTCCCGCTATTATCTGTTATGAAAACTCCGATTGCTGCCGGTCCAGGATTTCCCCTTGCTCCTCCATCTGTAAATACATTTAACTTTTGAATTTTGCCCATATTAGACCCAACATAAAGGATAACAAAAGCTGGCCTTGTTGGATAGTAAGAAAATAATGATCAAAAGAACCAAGAATTAAAATTGATAAAAAAATTATACTCTTATAATTAATTAGTTCTTTTTTTTCAAAAGCCTTTTTAAAAGTCTTAGCTAAAAAAAATAGAGAATAAGTTAGCCCAATAATTCCTGCCTGAGCAGCGACCAATAGAAAGATATTATGAACTGGCTGTAAGTAAAAAATTACACTGTTTTTTTGTTTAATTTGTGCAAGCTCTATTAAGAAATTATTTAAACCGGCCCCAAAAAATAAATTATTTTTTATAATTTCTAAGGAACTCTCAATAAGAGTCCCTCTATTCGAAAGCGATTCATCATGTAAATTAAAATTAAATAACCTTAAGAAAATAGGTGAATAAAACAAAAAAAATAAAATTAAAGAAAAGAGTATTAGAATAAACGTTCTATTTTTTTTAAGAAAATTCTTTCCTTCTTTTGATATAAAAAAAATAAATAAAATAACTATCCAACGCAGAATTGTAATTCTACTAAGTGTTGTTGCTAAGGCTAGAGTGCCTAATAGTAGGGATCCTAGATAAAGGTTTTTTTCAATCTTGTTTTTTATCAATCCCAAATTAAATAAAATTAAAGTCATTCCTATTGCAAGATATCCTCCCAAAACATTTGGATGAGAAAAAGTTCCGTAAGAACGTAGCACTAGACTTCCGTTTATAGACGCGTTCGCAATCCCAGGAGTCTGACCATTAAAAGCTCTCTCTCCAAAAAAATAAAATAATCCTCCTATCGAACCTTGTTGTATGTATTGAAAAATAGCAAGGAGTGCTTCAAAAATTATTGCTATAGAAAAAACGAATAACACTTTTTTAAAATTAGTTTTTGTTACAAACCGAGAAGCATATATCCCAAGAAACACAAACTCTATGAGCTTCAAAATGCCGTATAATCCAGCTTGAGGATTTTTTGACAACATAATTCCAATTAGAATAGATAAGCCTAAAAACGATAAATTTAAGTAAAGCAAAAATTGTTTTTTTAGTAGTTCCTGGATTATTTTTTTTCTTAAAGAAGTTATAAGAAAAACAAAGAGAAGCAGTATTAAGACGTCTGTTATGTAGATGGTGGGAGACAAATAGTCTACTCTTATACCTAATACGTACGAAAAATTTGGCCAAAAATGTTGTCCAAATTGTGCCGGAAGAAAAAGCAGAATTAAAAAGAAAAGTGCACTTTTTATTTTGCTATTTTGGGCGGACAACAAGAACCCTGTCTCGGCCTTCACCGATTGATTCGGAGACAACCTCTTCATCATCTTTAAGGGCAAGATGAACAATTCTTCTCTCCCAGGCTTTAAGTTCTGGAAGAGTAATTTCTTTTCCTTGATCCATTGCTCTATCCTTTGCATCAAGAGCAGTAGTCCTTAGCCAATCTTCCCTGTTCTTTTTATAATCTCCAACTTCTAAGGAAACTCTGAAGAATTTGTTTAGCCTTTTAGAGATTGCTATAGAAAGAATAAGCTGTAAAGATTCTAAAATGTCACCATGTCTTCCAATAACAATACCACTGTCTGGAGTATCGAGAGTAATATCTACAGCTTCTTCGCCAAAACTAATTCCCGCACTGCCCTCTACTTCAAGAAGTTTTAACAGCTCATCTGTTGTATCCTTTATAATTTTTTCTTCTCTCTTAGTCATGTTATTTTATTTTTAAAAACTTAAAATCTTTAAGCCCTCCCCAGCCAGAAACTAAATATTGCTGCAAAATACCAAAAATAGTGAAGGTGTTCCAGTAGAGAGAGAGACCTATTGGAAACGTATAGGAGAAAAATCCAATCATAACGGGAAAGATATAAAGAGCCTGAGACTGAAAAGCAGTTGCAAAATCATCTTTTTTCTTCTCTCCTGCCTTGCTGGCAGGCAGGTTTTTTTCTTTATTTTTGGTTTTATCTTTGTTATGAGGAATCATCATTTTGGATTGGATAAACTGAAATAAAAATGTCAGAATAGGAACTATTAAAATAATGGGCCCGATCTTTGAAATTAAGCCTGAAGGATTTTGACCAAGCGGAATACCAAAAAAGTTTGTGTCCCATGATCCGGAAAGCTTTAAGAAATCAAAGTAAACAATTTTATTTATATTTAACACAACATCTTTTGCTCCCAAATGAACTATTTTATCAAGAACCGAATAGAGCCCCCATATAATGGGTATTTGAACAATTACCGGCAGGCAGCCAGCAGCCGGATTGATACCAAACTCTTTATATAACTTCATCGTTTCCGCCTGGAGTGTTTTTGCATCATTCTTGTGTTTTTCTTTAAGTTTGGACAAATGAGGATTTACCTCTTGCATTTTTTTTGAAGCCTTAAGCTGGGATGTTGTTAGGGGATAAAGAATAAATCTTATTGCTATAGTCAGGATTATTATAGAAAAACCAAGAGCGTATGGAAAATGAATAAAAAATAGAATTTTATAAATTCCAATTAATAGATTTATTATTGGCCATACTAAGAATGTATTAAATAGAGATGGATCTGTCATAGTATTTCCTGTAAAAAGGCTGACAAGAAAGAAGTCTTTTAAGAGATAAATAACCTCCTCTAACAGCCCCTTTCTCAGATATATTCATTCGTGCATATTCAGAGCACGTTGGATAAAATCTGCAAGAATTATTAATTCCTAGAATATTTTTTAACATTACCGAGAAGAATTTCTGATAACTTGTAATCAAAAGCAGTATTAGATATTTCATTTAATTTTTTTAAACATCTTGTTCACCGAATCACAAATTTCTTCTGTCTGTGTGTCTTTGATATTGGGTCTTACTATTATAAGCATATCTCTTCCGCTTTGTACAAGCTTTTCATTTTCTTCAATACACCTTCTAATTTGTCTTTTAATCTTGTTTCTTACTACTGCTCTTTTATCTACTCTTTTAGAAACTATAATTCCAAATCTCTTAGAATCATTTTTATTCTCAGCGATCTTTATCAAAAAAAAATTAGATGATATCTGATTTTCTTTCGTAAATCTTATACCCTTAGGAAGACGCTGTCCCTTTTTAAACATTACGCTTAGATACTGATTCTTTTTCTTCCCTTTTTTATTCTTCTCTTAATAACTTTTTTTCCGGAATGAGTTTTGGTCCTCAATAAGAAGCCGTGCTTCCTCTTTCTTTTAATTTTCTTGGTTTTCGTCATTCTTTCCATAATTAATGTTTTTAAGTATAGCAAAAAAGGTATTTTTTTAATAGTAGGAAAAGGACATAGTTTTATCTACTTTATTCTCTTGACAAGAAGTTATCCACATCGCTAAACTTGTTTTCACCCCCAAGAGATGCCCGAGGGAAAAATTATGGATAACACTCACGATCTTTGGAAAGCAATACTTTCGGAAATAGAAACAGAAGTT
>JANWJT010000016.1 GCA_025451755.1 Candidatus Microgenomates bacterium | reverse complement strand
AGCCTGCCGAATAGGTTTATAAACTATTCCACCGGCTGAGAATTCAAATTTCATAAGCCTTATTTTACTTTAAATCCGTTTTTGGTACAAGATTTGACAGATTTTAAAATATTAGTCATTATTGTAGGGGATGGATATTCAACAGGAAGTTGAAGAAGTAAAGAAAGAATTAGTAAGACTTATTATAAAACATTTACGGGAAAATAAACTGCCTGCAGAAAAAGCAAAAAAATTAGCCGGAGATTTTTTAAATGTTTTACCAATTGATAGTCAGCAGGATTTACTGGAAAAATTAAAAAATTTAGGGATTAATTATCAAGAAGCAAAAGAGCTTTATGTTGACGAACTTAAGAAAATAAGCGAAGAACAGAAAGATCAAACACTTTCTAAAATGAGAGACCACATTCAAAACGGAAATATAGATCAGGCAATAGAAGCAGCAAGAAAGATAAGCTCAGGAGCACAATAAAATTATGGCATTAGAAGGAGCCGTAGCTGGAATCGCAAAAATAGCAACCACAGCCGCACCCATTGCTGTTGAATCTGTAGCAAAAGCTGCTCCTGCAGCTACAGAAGCAATTGCCCAAACAGCGGTGGAGGGAGCTGCGGAAGTTAGCAAAACAGCTATTGAAACTGGCGCAGAGGCATTAAGCGATGCGGCGATAAAAACGGCAGAAGCTCAGGCTTCTGCTTTAAGCGAAGGAATCGCCAATTCTGCAGAATCAGCAATGGATGTAGGAGGAGCTGATGCTGCCTTATCAAGTATTAGAACCGCCAATGTAACTAATGAGATACCTACTTCTTCCGGAATTGTTGCTGTAGAAAATAATACCGATCCATCTATTGATTCAAGTACCCCCGCCGAAAGCCCAATTCAATCCGCAGAGCCCTTGTCGAATTTGACTGACAGCGGAATGGATCAAAGAGCAATTAATGCGGCAAATGTAAGAATAGATCAATTAAAAGCGGAAGGACAAGATGTTAATCTTGAAGAAAGACATAGAATATATAACGAAGAATTGCAGAGGATAAATGGAACAGATGCAGGATCCGAAAGTGCAAGCGTTGATGGAGTCGGAGTTGCGGAAGCAGACAGTTCCGTTACGCAGCCAGAACAGATAATGGTTCAGGCGGATTCTGGTATTTCTGAAGAAACGAGAAATGATCCTGATTTTCAACAGAAGCTTGAAGAAGAAAGAGCTATTGCGCAGGAAACAGGAGAACCAGTCGGCGAAAGCGAACTTTCTCAAAGGGCACTGGATAAATTTAATCAAGATAAACAAGTAGAACAGTCTCAATTAACGCCCGAACAGCAAAAAATTAATCAGCTTGAGCAAAAATTAAATGGTCTTGTTGCGGAAAATGCAGAATTAAAGGCAAATATGGCTCAAATAAGCGCAGCATTAACAGAAATGAAAGATGTTTTAGATACAATAGTTAAAGAAATGGCAGAAAAAGAACAGGACCCTAAGAAAAAAGAATCGCTACTTATGCTATTAGCAAAAATCTCCGCGATTGTAGTTTTAGGAGTTGCAGTTGAGGGTGGTAAAACCGTAGCTCCTCCATTATCCACACCTGGCAGATAATAGCGGAGGAGAGAGGATTCGAACCTCTGTGAATCTTGCGACTCGCTCGGTTTTCGAGACCGGCCAAATAAACCACTCTTGCACTCCTCCAAAAATATGCTGCGTTCTCGGAGGGAGTCGAACCCTCAGTCCTTGGATCCGCAATCCAATGCTTTATCCATTAAGCTACGAGAACAAATAGGCTTTAATTTTATCGAATTTTAGATTACGAAGCAACTTTTGTGTTTTCTAGAGGAAAATTTTTGGAAAGCCAATTTCCTGATTTTTCCATAAAAGTGGGCCTGATCATTTCTCTGTAAGGCAGAAAAGGCAAGAGGACTCTTTTTATATGCTCCTTATCGATATCTCCTAATGTAAGCGTTAGCTCTCCCGGAATAAGTGAGTGTGTTCTTACATGTAAGACTTCTATTCTTTCAATTCTTCTAAAATAAAAATCATATAGTTCCTGCCACAAGAAAAAATGATCTTCAATTGTTATTCCTTCTGTTGAGATTCTGTAGTGGAAATCTCTCGGAGGAACAGTTGCCAGGGCAAATGCTACAAAAACAAGAGAAACCACTACCAGCATAAGTAAATATTGGGCAAAAAGAAATAGAATGACTTCGACTAAAAGCATTATAAGAAGGCTTGTTAAATAATATTGTCTTCCTCTTTTTCTGAATGGCCTTCCAGGAGAGGTCCATGATAAAAGAGTTTTTACTTCCCCCGGGTAGGATTCAGAAGGATTAGCGGGAGAAAATGCTGAAGATTCCCTTGGAAGACCTTGCCTGCCGGCAGGCAGGTCCAAAGGCTCTTTAGGCAGGTCGAGCGGCTCTTTTGGCAGAAGTTTCTCTTCTGATTCTTTGACAGGCATAGTTCTAATTTATATCAGAAGAATTTATAAGTCAATGATGGAGCACAATAATATACTTGTATCTTTGCAAGCCGTGGCGGTTTTTTGATTCTCAATGCTGAGAACTTATTTCCAAAATTTTCTTTTAATGAAGAGTATGGAAAGCAATATCACAATTACTACAAAACCGATAAGTAAAACCTTATTTATCTGAGTTTGTTGCCAACTATCCCCACAAAGAAAACGATCTAATCCATTCTTTGCGCTAAGAAAACAGGATGCGTCATAAGTTATGCCATTCATATTTAGCGGAGAGGGTGGGATTCGAACCCACGGTTGTGTTGCCACAACGATGGTTTTCAAGACCATTGCACTAGTCCGCTATGCGACCTCTCCAAAATCAAAAGCTAACCACTAGCCACTAGGAACTATTTTAGGGCGGAGAGGGAGGGATTCGAACCCTCGCGAGCCTTACGGCTCAGGGGATTAGCAATCCCCCGCAATGGACCAACTATGCGACCTCTCCAGTCTACGTATTATATCACTACCAGTCTCTATTTTGCTAAACTGATATTATGGATTTTTTGAATCTTCTTTTTCCAAAATACTGTATAAATTGTAAAAAATTAGGAGATTATATTTGTGCAAATTGTTTTTCTTTTATTGCATTTGATACTGGCGGAATTTGTGCGGTATGTGGTAAGGATTCTATCGACAAGCTAACTCACCCGGGTTGTAAAACTAAATATTCAATAGACGGAATATTTTCGAGCATTCTTTACAAAGGTGTTTCCAAGAAACTTATTTATAATTTTAAATACAAGCCTTACTTAAAAAATCTTCGAAAAATTCTTTCGGATCTTTTTTATGAGGGCTTAATTCAAAAACAAGAATTCTACGATATAATCAAAAAAAGCAAAAAGCTAATTTTCGTTCCTATTCCTCTTTATTCGGCAAGGGAGCGTGCAAGAGGATATAACCAGGCAGAAATATTAGCTGAAGATTTGTCTAAAAGATTAGGATTTAAAACATCTAATTTATTAAAAAGAGTTAGAAAAACAAATTCGCAGATAACGCTTTCAAAAAAAGAGAGGAAAGAAAATATTAAAGAAGCATTTGAGTTTAATTCCAGCTCAAAAAGCTATGGAAAAGATACGTGCGTACTTCTTGTAGATGATGTTTTTACAACTGGCTCAACTCTAATGGAAGCTGCAAAAACGCTTAAAATGAATAGTATAAAAAGCGTTTGGGCGTTGACTTTAGCTAGGGATTAAGGTATAATTCGAGTTACTTGGGGATGCATTGCATCGACAGGGATGTACTTTAAAAACTGCAAGCCGACTTTGATTGGCAGTCGTTAAAAACAATCAAAATATAAATGCTAAAAGCAATTTTAGCGGTCGATTGGCTTATGCCTATGCGCCTCAAAACGCATACTTAAACTAAGAAGACCTGTTCATAATGTCTTTCTCAACGAGATTATATGAGCATAAATAAAGTTGAGCTATAAATAAGAAATAGGTTTGTTTCTTATTCGAATTTATAAACTCCGATCAAATCGGAGTAAACCTTTGGCTTTATTTATTCCTGCCGGTTGGAGAAAATATTGCGAGATTTAAAAATTGGCTAAGCTTGTAGAAGTTTTTAATTATACTTTCTTGGACTCCGAGTCACTCTCGGACATCTCCACAAATTAATTTAATAGGAAATTTCTTTCTCGATATCTCTTTCTATATCCTTTTTCTTCTTAGATTCTTTTTTTTGATATTCTTTTTTCCCTTTTCCCAAACCAAGCTCGACTTTTATAAAACTTTTTGTTGTGTATATAGAAAGAGGGACCAATGACAAATTAGAACCTTCAATTCTGGATTTTAATGCGATAATTTCATTTTTATGAAGAAGAAGCTTTCGTGTTCGTCTTTCGTCATATCCTTCTGGTCTTGCATATTTGTAAGGAAATATTTTGGTGTTTACAAGATATGCTTCACTCCCTATTATTTTTACAAAGCTTCCTTTTAGGTCTGCCATTCCAAGCCTAACTGCTTTTACTTCTGCGCCGATTAAATTAATTCCTGCTTCAATTCGCTCTAGAATTTGATAATCAAAAGTGGCTTTTTTATTTACAATTTTCATGGTTCGATCCTTCAGTAAACTCAGGGCAAGCGAGCTCAGGACAAGTTACTTCGCTTTGCTCAGATCAATAATAGAGGAAAAGAGAGGAAAAGTAAATTTGAAATCAAGAAACTTTACCGTTTTTCAAGAAATATTATTTCCCTATTATAATTATTGCATTCGTGGGGGAGTCTGAGGGCAAGTCGGAGGAAGTACTATTCACTGTGTATTCTTCGGAGAGGTCTTTTTCTAGAATTGTTATATACGCATCTTCCGAACTTTTAACTTTTATGGTAACTCCAGTATAGTAATATTTATCGGCGTTTTGAGTACCAGATACAGTATACCCTTTACTTTTTAGAAAATCTGCAGCTTTCCCTGCTACTCCTTCTGTTCCACTGCCATTTTCAACACTAACAGAAATTTTACTTCTGTCTGAATTTTGAACGATTTTCTCGGGAGAATTACTTTCGATTTCCTTATTCACTTTTGCTAAAAGAGTTAGAATCTCTTTTTCTTCCTTAGAATCTTTGGGAAACTTTGCTTTATTTTCTTCAAGAATTTTTTTGGAATTAGTAAAGCTGTCTATTGCAAGGGTTTTATTAAGATCCATAAGACTTTGTCCCTGATCGTATTCTTTTTGGGCCTGAGGGTAGACTTGATTAAAGAGAGCTTCAATTTTTGCATTGTTTTGCGCAGAAATTGCAAAAAAGACAGCAAGAATCAGTACGATTATTACAACTACAGCAATAGTTAAAAACATCTTTCTTGAGTGCCCTAATTGTTTTAATTTTGGAAATTTTAACTTATTAGCAAGAGGATAAAAATAATCTGTAAAGCTTTTTGAATCATTCCGTTGGGGAATGGTAGAATCAATCTTCTCTTTTGTATCTTCGGCGGGCGGCAAAACTATATTTTCTTCTTTTTCCTTAAATTCAATTAAAATTGCTGCCGCTCCTCCCTTTTCCTGTTTGTGAATAATTGGAGCTAGGGTTTCGGCTATGTCACTTGGCGGTTGATGATCAAGTGACGAGATTAAAATATTTGTAGAAATTATATCTTTAAACTGTTTAGTTTGAAAAATAACTAAATCTCCGTTTTTTAAAATTCCAGACGAAGCTTTTAGCTCGTTTTTATTTGATTCCAAAATAGTTCCAAATTCTTCACCTCTTTTTAAAGCAATTTTTCCCTCCCCTTGAATAAAAGCATATAAAGCATGATCAACAATCGAGCCTATTATAAAAGAACAAACTACATTTTCCGGAATTTTTTTAATAGTTATTTGTATCGATTTTTTTATCGATTCCAAATCTTTGATTTCGAGCGTAAAAAATTCCTGCTCCAAAGTTTCTAGGAGCTCTTTGCCAAGTATATTTAAATAATCTTTTTCATCCACTTCTTCGATTTCTTTTTCCAGAGACAAAGCAGCAAATAGTTTACCTGCGTTATAAGCCTGGGACCAGGAAGACTCTGATGGGGTCGCGACAATTTTTGCAACAGAGATATTTATATCTTCTGGCATATACTGTTAAAGTATAGCAAGTGCTGTTAAAAAAAGCGAAATAGAAAATAGTGAATGAATTACAGATGTAATAAAAAGTATTTGAGAAGATGATGGAATATAAACGACTTTGTTCATAGCTCTGACTTGATTTATAATAACAAAAGAAAAGAGCGTGTACATAAAAATTAATAGCAATGCAAGTATTTTTATCCAGATGTTTATATTTAAAAATGAATTTAAAATACTAAGATTATCCACTTCCTTCTCCTTTTCCAATTGAATCTGCAATAATATGTGCAGCATTAGATGGGTTTGAGATTCCAATGCCTTCTAAGTTTTCTTTTCCTCCTGCAGTTTGAATAAATACGTCTCCAAAATTAAAAAGTGATCTTAAAAACCCTGTCTTAATATAGTTAACATCCTCAACCAAATTTAATTTAGTAAATGCAACGCCATGATATAGCAGTCCTGAATAGTCGATATCGACTATTCCTAAGTTTGTAATAATTAAAATATTATAAAACCATTTCATAAAATTTATTAAAGCATAAACAATAGTTATTAAATAATAAAATGAGATTATAATAAAAATTAATTCATTGGTAACAAAAGGGAGTGAGCTAGCTGTAGAATTTGAAATTATCAAAATTATTACAGGTAAAATAATCAAAATTCCAAAAAATGCCAGCCATGGAAGGTTTGTTATAAAATGAGCTCTTAAAAGTAACACTATTTCTTCATTTTCCTTCTGATTAGAAAATGACATTTTTCTAGGGATTTTTGTATTTAATTTCAAAGGACTTTTATTACGAGAAACTGTATTTTCTTCATACTTTTCCGGCACCCCAGTCTTATGGGGAGCAATTGGTGAGACTAGGGGATCTTTGATTTTTTTGGTATTATTTTGTGCAACAAAAATATCCGGCATATATATAAATTAGAAATTAAATATAAAAAAATAAAAAAGAACTCATTTTTTTTCTATATTGAAGAAAGCGAATCCTGATTGAGGAATCGAAAGATATCCGGGTGCTCTTAGATTAAATGCTCTTTTAAAATCTCCACCTGCGAGAGTTACGCCGTTTATAGTAACACTTCCTGTTGATCCCTCGCCCTGTGAGACAGAGACAGAATTTGCCTGAGAAAGTCCTCCGTACTTTCCAGCTACTTGTTTTAACTCATCCATTGTGTATGGATTCCCTCCCCAACATGAGGTAGTAACCGGAGAAATTCTGCCCGCTTCCTCGCCTGTTCCCTTCGATAGAACAATTGCTGCGTTTACAATGTCTGCCATCTCTTCAGGAGATAACCAGGGGTTACTTCTTCCGCATTTTTCAGAGGAAGGACTATAGCCTTTAGTATACCAGGCTTTATAGAGCCACGGAGATCCGCCGATTTTATCATATGCCTTATCTATAAAATTTGATCCGCCTGCTCTATCTGTCGTATCCCAGCCAATAGGGGATGCGAATCCACCATGGGTTGAGGCATAATAAGTTACCACATCTTCAAGAACTTCTCCCTTTGTAGATTGTACAGCAGCCTTCCATGCATCTGGGGGGCTGTCTGCTTTTGAGCTTGAATAAACCTGACACGCCTCAGTCGTACAGATTGATAATCCTTGAGTCTTGTATCTATAGGCATAAGTTCTTGCAGCAACGGCCTGAGCCTTAAGTGCTTCCATGTCCCAGGATGATGGCATTTCGGCAATTCCCAAAAGATACCGATCCTCAAAATTCATTGAACCAAATCCTGAAACATTTATATCTCCTCCGGTATCTTTCCCTACAGGCTCCTTTCCATAATATGCACTCAAAATTTGTCTATAGTTTTGTCCGCTTTGAGCTCTTCCCCTTGCTCCATATTGGCTCATGCCTTTTCTGTGTGTATGTGCTCCGAATGAAAAAACGGCAAAATATCCGCCGGGAGCAGAGGATCTAAATCCGTTTATCGAAGCATTTACATCGTCTGCCAGATTACTGTCTCCAATCGTTGCGGTAAAAGTTCCCGATCTGGTATTAACTATTTCCGTCTGTCTTTGTGAAAGTTCGGCAATCTTTCCGGAAAGCTCGGCTTGATATTTTTTTGCTCCCGTTACTACTTCGTCAAGCTTTGCAGATTGTTCATCAAGGCTTGCCTGTAAAGATGACAGCTGTTTTTTTTCGTTTTCTAGTTTTTTCTTCTTTATTTCAAGATCGTGGATAGAAATTGCAATATTTGTGATAATTGCTTTGTCCTGATTTGTAGCGGCCTTTTGATACGCCAAGATTTGAGTAATGTCAGTTACAGAAGAGCTTGAAAAAAAGATCCAGAAGGGGGAATTATAATAAGATTTTATATAAAAATCACGTATAGCTCTATTTAGAATTTGTTCTTGCTTAGCAAGATTTTTATATCCTATTTCGATATTTTTTTCTTTAATATCTATATCATTTCCTATAAACGATAATCGATTTTTAATTCCGTCAACTTGTTTTTTCAAACTATTAAGTTGAGATTCAAGCGGACTAGTTGCTTTTATAGATTCGTTTAGAGAAGATGTTAAGTTCTGAATTTCTTTTGTTATGTCGGAAAGTTCATCGGAAGAAGACTTAGGTACTTTAGTAAAAAAAGATACGGCAAGAAGGGAGATTAAGATTATTAGGAAAAAGATTTTCCGCATAGGGCTTGTCTATTATAGCAAAAATATTCTCTTCCTTGCTAAAATTGAAATGATGTGGTAATATTTGCATGAAATATGGAAGACTCAGCTTTTCCGACACCTGCCATTAATAAATCGCCTAAAAAATCTAAGAGGTTTCTCTTTCTGATTGTGGCAATAGTAATTATTTTAATAATTATTTTTGCAGGTAATAAATTTTTAGGATCGAATAGCAATGAAGAAGAATCTGATATTACTCCAACTCCTACAGAGTTTCAAATTCCAACAGATACACCAACACCAAGTCTTCCGGAAGAAACATCAACCCCAACTCCTAAGTCAACCACTACTCCTACACCAAAATCTGCTTCAAATCCAGTGGACAAAACAACAGGATTAGATAGAAGTAAGCTTTCGATTGAAGTCCAAAATGGGAGTGGAGAAGCGGGCGTTGCGGGAAAAGGATCAGGAATTCTAAAAGATCTTGGCTATAATATTACCTCAACAGGAAATGCGGATAATTTTGACTACAGCAGTGTTACAATTAAAGTTAAAAGTTCCAAGAGTAATTACCTTACTCTTCTTAAAAAAGATTTGTCTGCAAGTTATACGATAGGGTCTTCGTCCTCTGATCTTTCTGCAAGTTCTTCAGCAGATGCCTTAGTTATCATCGGCAAATAGCCAGCCTGCCGGCAGGCAAGTTGACCATAACCTTTATTTGATACATAATGGATGCATGAACTCCTTTGATATTATGACCATTGGAAAGGCTACTCTTGATATTTTTCTCTGGACAGAAGAATCAAATAAACATTTCCGGTTAAATAAAGATACAAGTGAGCTTTGTATAAAAGCAGGGGACAAAGCTATTGTTGACAGCTCTTACATATTAACAGGGGGAAATGCAAATAATGTTGCAGTAGGAATATCAAGAATGGGGTTTAAAACTGCAATAATTGCTGAGATAGGATCAGATGAGTTTGCTCAAAAAATTATAAATACTCTTCGAAAAGAAAGGGTTTCTGAAGGTTTTCTAAAGCAAACTCAAAATAAGCCCTCTTCTTTTTCGGTAATTCTAAATTTTCAAGGAGACAGAACAATATTTGAAGAAAATGTCGAAAGAGAGCATGACTTTTCCTTCGATAGCATAGATACCAAGTGGATATATTTAACGTCCATGGAAAATAAATGGAAAGAAGCTTATAAAAAAACTATTGATTTTGTCAAAAAGAATAATATTAAATTGGCATTTAATCCGGGAACTACTCAGCTAGATGAAGACTTAGATCAAATAGATGAGGTATTAAAGTTTTCTGAGGTTGTTTTTATAAACAAAGAAGAAGGAGCTAAGATTTGCAGAGTAGCAGTGAGTAGCGAAGAGAATTTTATTAAAGATTTACTTTTGCAAATTAAAAATAAAGGAGCAAAGGTAGTTGTTATTACAGACGGTCGTAATGGGTCATTTTTAATAGATGATCAAAATAATATTTCTTTTTATAAAGCAGCAGAAGGAAATGCGATTGAAAGGACTGGTGCAGGAGACGGATTTGCAAGCGGATTTTTATCGGGAGTATTGTCGGAAAAGTCTTTTAAAGATTCAATGGATTGGGGGTCCTTAAATGCTACTTCTGTAATAAGTATGGTAGGAGCACAGCAAGGATTATTAACAAAACAAGAAATTGAACAAAAATTAAATTCTGCATAGTGATTCAGGCTATTTAAGATGAAGGTATATTTGGGAGCGGATCATAGGGGTTTTAAGCTAAAAGAAGAGCTTAAGGCATGGTTTTTAGAAAATGAAATTGCCGGGGAAGATTTAGGAACTTTTGAATATGACTCAAATGATGATTATCCCTTGATCGCAGAAAAAGTTGCAAAATGTGTTTCTTCTGATTCAGAAAAAAATCTTGAGTCGCGGGGAATTGTTATATGCGGATCAGGTGTAGGCGTTGATATTGTTGCTAACAAGTTTAAGAGTATAAGATGCGGACTTGCTGTTAATTCAGAACAAGTTAGGCAAGCAAGGGAAGATGATAATATCAATATGCTTGCAATTCCTTCTGATTTTACAAGTAGGGAAGATGCAAGAAAAATTGTAAAAATTTTTCTTGAAACCACATTTTCAAAAAAAGAAAGAAAAATAAGAAGACTTGACGAAATCGAAAAAATAGAAGATGGAATATAGAATAATTCCAGGAATTTTAGAGAAAGACTGGGCTTCAATCGAATTAAAAATTCAGCAAGTTCTCCCTTTCGCAAAAGCAATTCATATAGATTTAATAGATGGAAAATTTGCTCCCAATACAACCTTTTTAGATCCCGAACCTTTTAAAAAATATACCGAAAATATTCCGTTTGAGCTTCATATGATGGTTGAAGAGCCTATAAATTTTTTAAAACCCTGGGCAGATGCAGGATTTAGTAGGTTTATAGGTCATGTAGAGAAAATGTCGGATCAGGCAGAATTTGTGGCAAAGGCTCAATTATTAGGGGAAGTAGGTTTGGGACTTGATCAGGATTCTCAATTAGATAAGGTAAAAGTGCCTATTTTAGATCTTGATGTCATGCTTTTTATGACAGTCAAAGCTGGTTTTTCCGGAAATGAATTTAAAGAAAAGAATTTGGAGAAAATAAAAACGCTTCGGGATAAATTTCCTATTCCAATAGAGGTAGATGGAGGAATAAATGATAAAACTATTTTACAGGCAAAACAATCCGGCGCTGATCGATTTGTAGCAACATCGTTTATTTTTAAAGAGAAACCAGAGGAGCAATATAAAATTTTACAAGAAGCGCTTCTAAAAAAGGACGAAGGGAGGTGACTTAAATGGCAGAAGAAAAAATGATGCATGGAAAAGGAAAAGTGCTGGAATTACTTGGAATTTTGGCAATAGTTTATGGAATAATTAATTATCTGACTGTCGCCTTGGGTTGGCCTTCTTATGGGGCATGGATTGCCGGAGGAGTAATTCTTGTATTGGTCGGTTGGGCAAAAAAAACAATGGCGAGCTAATAAGTGATTGCTTATAGATATTTTGCTATTATCTCAGACTTTGATCTAGAGCCTCTTTCGCAGATGGTATAATTCTTTTCATGAAAGTGCTTGATAAATTTGTTCTCAAAGCAGAATCCGCGAGCAATTCCCTCCTTGTTAAAAATCTTTTGTTAAAGAAAAAACTACTTTCTCAAAAAAATCCGGATCATAAAAAAATAAAAACCGCGCTTGTCATAGGCGGGGGAGGCATGCGCGCCGCTTATAGTGGAGGAATAGTTTCTGGATTTGAAAAATTTGACTTGTCTGATGTCTTTGATGTTGTGGTAGGAATATCTGCTGGCTCTGCAGTTTGCGCATATTTTTTAAGTGGGCAATCAGAATTGGGAGCATCAATTTATTACGAAGACTTAGTGGGAAAAGAATTTATAAATCCTGCAAGAATTTTAAAAATAATGGACATAGATTACTTGGACCTCGTATTTAGAAAAGTTAAACCTCTTGATCAAAGGCATATTAGATCTAGCAGATCCAAATTTTATGTTACTGTTACAGATATTCGAACAGGAAAGGGAGAACTCTTAGATACAAAGGATACAAAAATAGATATTATAGATGCAATTTGTGCATCTGCTGCTCTTCCGGTTGTCTATAACAAGACAGTTGTCATAAAAGGTAAAGAATATTGCGATGGGGCAATTGGGAATGGCATACCCATCGATTTTATTTTACAAAAGAAATGCACTGATATCTTGATTGTTTCGAACTATGATACCTGGGAAAAAAATAATTCTTCTTCTCTTGTTGAAAGCGTAGCGTCTATTTTATTTATGAGAAAATTTCCCCCTGGGTTCAGAATTGCGACTCTTGCTAGAAACAAACTATATAATCGTTCTTTGAAAAAGATAGAAAAATTAACTAATGTTAATATAGGTTTTTTAACACCCGATGAGATGCCGTTAAAAAGAATGACCAAGGATAAGATAAAAATGAAAGAAGTAGCAAAAAAAGCAGAAGAACAAGTTGCTAGGATATTTTCGGAAGGAATTTAGGGTTTTTTGGTGGGAGTTATTCTTTTTATGCTACAATTTACAAAATTTTCAGTGCCTTTTATAAAAAACTCGTTTTTTCCGAAGCAAGGCTTCTGAATTAGTCCTTCTGGTACTGGCATTTTTTCATCAGGCTTTGAAGATATAAGATTTTCCATAATTCTATGCCAAATTGGAGCAGCTCCTGTTATTCCCGATGCTAAATTTTGACTCATTGGCGAATTATCATTATTTCCTACCCAGACTGCCACCACGTATGATGGAGTATATCCAATTGTCCAATTGTCTCTTTTATTGTCGGAAGTCCCTGTTTTAACAGAAACAGTATGGTTTTTTATAAGAAGCGGAGAGTTTATGCCGAATTCCATAGCTCTTGCCTGATTGTCTGAAAGTATATCTGAAATTATAAATGCAATTTCAGGGGAAAGAATTCTCTTTTCCTCTACTTTCTTCTCTTCAATAGTGTCTCCTCTAGAGTCTGTTATTTTGAAAATAGGATTTAGATTTACTCTAATTCCTTTGTTTGCTAAGACTCCATAAACAGTTGCCATGTCTACCATTTCTACATCTGCAGCTCCAAGAGTTATTGCAAGCCCATAATTCTCAGGCTCTTTCCATGTTGAAATGCCCATTTTTTTGCCAAGCTCAACCATTGTAGGGATACCAATATTATTTAGTGTTTTAACTGCAGGAATATTTATGGAATTTGCAAGTGCCAGCCGAAGCGTCATGAGGCCATGAAACTGCCCGTCGTAATTTACCGGCGTATAAGATGGGGAGGCAGCAGATGTAAAAGTTATTGGAGAATCGTCTATAGATGTTGCGGCAGTAAAATTGCGAGATAAGGAGGCGCTGTAGGTAACGACTTTAATACTTGAACCAGGCTGTCTTAGGGCTACCGTTGCATTAAAATTCCCCCCGTTAGGATCTGAATAATCATGGCTTCCAACCATTGCCAAAATGTCTCCATTTTTCGGATCTGTGATCAAAGCTGCTCCGTTTGTTAAATTAAGGTATCTATAATTTTCTACCTCTTCTTTTACAATTTGCTCAGCTGTCTCCTGCATTTTTAGATCTAATGTGGTTTTTACCGATAGTCCTCCTTTTTCAACCATTGGCAATCCATATTTTTTAATTAACAAATCTTTAACATACATAACAAAATGAGGAGCATGAATTGGATTTTGAATTGGCTGAAAAGTTAAATCTTCTTTTTCTGCATCTTCCTTTTCTTTTGGAGTTATAAATTTTTGTTCTACCATTTTTGAAAGAACTTCTTTCTGTCTTTTCTTCCACAGGTTTGGAAAATCACCGTAAGGAGAATATAAAGTTGGAGCATTGGGAAGCCCGGCTAAAAAAGAACTCTGTGCTAGAGTTAAGTCTTTTGCATGTTTTCCAAAATAAATTTCCGAAGCCGCTTCAATTCCCCACGTAGTACCCCCATATGGTATTTGATTTAAATACATCTGAAGAATTTGTTCTTTAGTGTATATTTGCTCAGCCCAGAAAGCTAGAATTACTTCTTTTATTTTTCTGGTTATGCTAATTTCCGGAACCAGTAATGTAGATTTGATTAACTGTTGCGTAATGGTAGATCCTCCCTGAAGAGGCTTACCGGAAAAATTAGCAATTGCGGCCCTTATGATTGCTCCTATGTTAAAGCCTGGGTTGGTATAAAAATCTTTATCTTCAATTGCAATTGTTGCATTTTGCAGCTGTTTTGGAATAGAAGATAATGGAACAAATGTTCTGTTTTGATTCGCATAAATTTGATAAAGTAAAACCCCATTCTTATCGTAAATCTTAGTTGTCTGAGGACTTTCTTGAACGCTTAATATTTTAGGGCTTGGGAGATCTTGCAGATAGATAAAAAATAGAAGCGGTAAGAAGACAAAAATTGTGGAGAATATAAATCCAATAAGAAAATATTTAGCTTTGATAAAAAAAGGGAAAGGGAAAATTTTAATAGGTTTTGTTTTTTTAATCTCCTGCCTACCGGGTCGCTCCGCCGAGCTGAGACGAACAGGCATGGTTTCTACTTTAAGCTTTGATGTTCTGCCTTTCTTAAATCTTATTTTAAATCTATTTAGACTTGAAATAATATTTAAGGGTTTTTTATAAATTTGTGCGGAGAATCTTAAAATTAATTTGATTAAGTTAACGAATCTTTTGGCAACATCTTTAGTAAATTTAAATAAGGAAGAAAAAAGCAGAAGAACAATATCTCCTATTAAAATTAGGATTTTGATTATTATAATCACTGCATTTTGAAAAAGTCCCATAATTGAGTTAGGCAGGATTATGATAGTTGTTAAAGCAGATTATACTATAGGCATGGCCTATTTAAAAGAGGCAGTTATTGAGCAGGAGATGGGGATGGAGTGGGATGAGGACAGCTTAGGCAGTATGTATCTCCGGTTGGGTCTTTAATTATTGTTTCTTCTTTTTGTTCTACGTTGTCGACTTGTCCTTGAGCTGCAAGATCTCCAGTTGCCTTGTCGATAAAAACCTGTTGTCTTTCTATGCTGAATTTGTTTTTTGACTCGGTCTTACTTATAAAATATTCAAATCGGGTAGAGCAGGGATTATCAGTATTTGGAAAAGTTCCTGAATCTGAACACACTGCTTTTTGTACTATGCCCGAAGGTCTTTGAAACGGTTCCGGATTTTTATTTTTTAAAAGCTCAGCCATAATGTCGTGCCAGATAGGAGCTGCGCCTGTTACTCCAGATACCAACCCACGCATTGGCCTATTATCATTATTTCCTACCCAGACTGTTACCACGTATGATGGAGTATATCCGATTGTCCAATTGTCCCTAAAATCATTTGTTGTCCCTGTTTTTACAGCAACTGGAAGACTTCCAATTTTAAGCGGAGAATTAGTTCCAAACGCCTGTGACCTTGCCTGATTATCGGCAAGAATATCTGAAATTATAAATGAAACACCTTCAGAAATCACTTTTTTACCAAAGATTGCCGAAGGAGGAGGTTTATATTCTTCCAGTATTTTTCCTTTTCCATCTGTTACTTTGAGAATGGGATGTAAAGGAATTTTATATCCACCATTTGCAAATACCCCATAAGCTGTTGCCATATCAAGCATAGTTACTTCTCCTCCTCCGAGAGTAAGAGAGAGTCCATACCTCTCAGGATCCTTAAATGTAGAAATTCCCATAGCAGAAGCTATATTGATCATTTCTTCTACGCCATTTAGTTTAAGCATTTTAACAGCGGGAATATTTATAGAGTTTGCAAGAGCATGCCTAAATTGAATAACTCCCCTAAATCTCCCGTCATAATTGACAGGACAGTACGATGCTTGGCCAGGATTGGGAAAGCATATTTTTTTGTCTATAAAGGGTGTTGCTGCAGTATATCCTTTAATAAGCCCAGTAGCGTAATTGATCGGTTTTATAGATGAACCAGGTTGTCTTAAAGCAAGTGTTACATTTACATTTCCATCATCTTCAATATCAACATAATCTTTGCTTCCTACCATGGCGAGGATCTCACCAGTTGAAGGCTTAGTAACAAGAGCTGCTCCATTAGATACATTTGCAGATTTTAATCCTTCAATTTCAGAAGATACAGATGCTTGCGCCATTTCCTGAACAGACATATCAAGAGATGTAATTGCTTTAAGACCACCTTCTTCAACTGCCTGCTGGCCATATTTCTTAATAAGTAAATCCTTAACGTATAAGACAAAATGGGGAGCTTTTATTGTGCCTGAAAGGTTTTCGTATTTAAGCGGTTCATTTATTGCCTGATCAAGTTGCTTTTTTGTAATATATTTTTCTTCATACATATTTCTAAGAACCTCTTCTTGTCTTTTTTTTGCAAGCTCAGGGTGAGATCCAAAGGGGGAATAAGTAGTGGGCGCTTCGGGAAGTCCTGCAAGAAGAGCGCTCTCAGCAAGCGTTAGTTTATTTACGCTTTTTCCAAAAAATGTCTGAGAGGCCGCTTCAACTCCCCATGCAGTTCCTCCATACGGTGTTTGATTAAGGTACATCTCTAGAATTCTATTTTTTGAATAAAGAGCTTCGGTCGCAAAAGAGAGAATTACTTCTTTTATTTTTCTCATTATTGTTCTTTCAGGTGTTAGAAGGCTATTCTTTACTAGCTGTTGTGTAAGAGTTGATCCTCCCTGGAGCTTGTTATAAAAAACAATAGAAATAACAGATCTTACGATGCCTCTTATATCAACTGGGCCGTGCTGATAAAAATCCTTGTCTTCGATTGCGATAGTTGCTTTTTGCATGTATTCCGGAATCGTAAAAAGCGATACAAAAGTTTGATTTTTCTGTCCATAAATAGTAAAAAGAAGCTCTCCTTTTCTGTCGAATATCTGAGTAGATTGAGGAATACTGGAGCTTGTAAGCCTAGTAGGCGATGGTAGATCTTTTAAAATAAAAATATAAAGAAAAATAGAAGCTAGGACGGCAAAACTTAAAAGGGCTGCATATCTTTTCTTTAAAATCTTCTCTTTAATTTTTTTTAAAATTTTTTTAATTTTAGAATTCGTGTTTAGCATAAGATATATGATACCATTTAATTTAAAGTTTATAAAATCTATAAAAATATGACAAATTTTTTCGAAATTTTAAGCAAAATATCTCTATCAAATGCAGGTCTTAATTGGTTAGATCTAACTATTATTATTGTAATTACTTTATATGCCTTAGAGGGTTATTCCTTGGGTTTTATTGCGGCTCTTCTTGATCTTATTGGATTTGTCTTTTCATTTATTATCGGACTAAAAACTTACTCTTTATTTTCTGAAGCCATAGTTAAGATTTTTTCTATTTCTGCAGGATTTTCTCATGCCCTGGGATTTTTGATTGCTGCATTTCTTGCTGAAGTAATCATCGGACTAATTCTTAGAAAAATTATTTATTCAAAATACTTCAGTAGATTTACATATAAAGATGGGCTTTTAAAAAATACAGATCGTTTATTCGGCTTATTATTTGGTGTTTTTTCCGGTCTTATATTACTGGCTTTTCTTCTAACAATTGTTATTGCTCTTCCAGTTTCTGTCTTTTTAAAACACTCGGTTTCAACTTCCAAGATTGGTAATTTTCTTGTCTCAAAAACTGCTGGTTTTGAAAAAGATTTAAGTAATGTTTTTGGAGGAGCAGTAAACGAAACTATAAACTTTTTAACGGTTGAGCCTGGAGAAAATGAAACTGTAAATCTTAATTTTAAAACTAAAAATTTTTCGATTGATCAAACTTCTGAGAAAACAATGTTTAATTTAGTTAATAAGGAAAGAACATCTAGAGGATTCACGGCTTTAACAGTTGATGCCAATCTTACAGATCTTGCAAGAGATTATTGCAAAGACATGTTTACCCATGGCTACTTCTCTCACTATAATCCAGAAGGATTGTCTCCGTTTGACAGAATGGCGCAAGCTAATATCGATTTTATTTATGCCGGAGAAAATTTAGCGCTTGCGCCAAATGTTACTGTTGCAATGCAAGGATTAATGCAAAGCCCGGGACATAAGGCAAATATTCTATCTGCTAATTTTGGTAGAATTGGAGTGGGAGTAATTGACGGAGGAATATACGGACAGATGTTTTGTCAGGAGTTTACAGATTAATATCAAATATTATGTATAAATTGCCGGATTTAAAAACTGCTCAAATAAAAGACAAAAAAGTTTTTTTAAGAGCAGATATCGATGTTCCATTGTCGGGAAATGAAGAAATCTCAGATGATACAAGGCTAAAAGATAGTCTCGAGACTTTAAATTACCTTATTCAAAATGATGCATTTATTATTCTTGCAGGACATCTGGGTAGGCCAGAAGGAATAGAGAATGATTTGAGCGCAGAACCAATTGCAAAGTGGTACTCAAAGGAATTAAATTTTCAAAGCGAAAATTTAAAAAATGTAGAAATTAATGGACTGAAGGGGTGGGAAATTTCTGAAAACTTAACTGTTCTTGAAAACTTAAGATTTCATGAGGAAGAAGAAAAAAATGATCCAGAATTTTCTAAAAAACTTTCTTCTCTTGCGCAAATTTATGTTAATGATGCATTTGCTTCTTCTCACAGGGCACACGCATCTATAGTTGGCATTGCAGAACTTTTACCTCACTTTGCAGGATTCATGCTTACAAAAGAAGTACAAGCTTTATCATTACTTCTTGAAGATCCTAAAAGACCTCTTGTTGTTGTAATCGGCGGAGCAAAAATAGAAACAAAGCTTCCCATGGTTAAAAAAATGTATGACCTTGCAGACTACGTTTTAGTAGGAGGATTAATCGCGGAGGAAACAGAGACTCTTATAAAAATTACGCGTGAAAAAGTAAGTCCGCCAACTAATGGAAAAAAATCTGTACTTCTTGTTGCAGGTTTAAATGTGGATGAGACTGATGTAACTTCAAAAGATGTAGAAAATTTTTTACAGATAATTAGTCTTGCAAAAACAGTTGTTTGGAATGGACCTGTTGGAAAAACAGAAGGGAGGGAAGAAAATTTGGAAATTGGAAGTGCAAAATTAGCAAAGGGAATTATAGAAAGCGGTGCTTATACAGTTGTCGGAGGAGGAGATACGATAGGATATCTTAAAAAAATAGGGTTATTAGATAAATTTTCTTTTGTTTCAACTGGAGGAGGAGCAATGCTCGAACTTCTCTCTGGCGAAAAACTTCCGGGAGTCGAAGCCCTCGTTGATTAATATAAGCTCATATTATATAATTCTTTGAATGAGATTAACCGAAAGAGGTATTGAAAAAGCTCCTACATCGTCTGAGCCCTGGGAAGATATTTTTGAAACAGTTCAATTTCCAGAGGACATTAGAGGTCTTAGAATACTTGATGTAGGTGCAGGAGCATCAGATGCTGTAGCACATTTGCTTGAGCTGGGTGCCGACGCTTATGCAATTGATCCGATATTTAAAAGCAGAGCAGATTTAAAAGGAAAAGCTAGAAATAATAATAGACTTCTGCCTTTTTCAAAAGAGCAAAGGATGAGAAGAAACAATGCATTGGAGAGTTTTATGGATTCTTTAAAAGATCAGCCAGAAAGGTATAGGACCGCTTCCGCAACGCAAATACCCTTTAGGGATAATTTTTTTGATATTGTCTATTCGATTTCTGCAGTTCTTGGCTACTTAGATTTAGATCGCGAAGTCCTTCTAAAGGGTGTATCTGAATGTCTGAGAGTTGCAAAACCAGGCGGTCGAGTTGTTTTTGCTCCGTATTTAGCAAGACCATTATTTCCTGGACCTGTAAATGACTTACGAATTGATAACGAAAAACAAATGATAAAATGGCTCAATGGCGATCCAAAAGTGCAGCATATTACTGAGCGAGGCGAAGAGCTATATAGAATACTTGAAATTGTAAAAAGTCCATTTTTTACCAATTAGTCCTAATGTGGGACATGGCGTAATCAAGATTGCCTCCGACTTTTTTTCTGGGGTTAAATATATTTTCCGGGTCAAAGATTTTTTTAGTTTCTTCAAAAAGTTTTACAATTCTTTCTCCATACATTTCTTTAAGATACGGCGTTCTTATAAGTCCGTCGTTATGCTCTCCGGTTATTGAGCCTTTATATTTTGCGATAATTTTGTAGACTTCGTCTGAAATTTGGGGAATTGCAGTTCTAACGTTTGGATTGTTTATGTCAACCAAAGGAATAATATGAAAATTCCCGTTTCCTACATGTCCCGCAACAGTAAAAATAAATTCCGGATGTTTTTTTAGAATATCAGTTATTTGTGGCAGAACCTCTTCTATGTACTCAGGTTTTATAACAAAGTCATCTATAAATGGGGCAGTGTGTTTGTCGCGGATCTTCTTGCGAAGCAGATTAAAACTTTCTCGACGAACAAGCCAATACCTCTTTTCTTGGTTTTCCAAAGCTGTTTGGGTTGTTGGATGAAGAGGTCTTAATTTTTCTTTAAGAGTTGCAACTTTTTCTTTAACTTCCGAAAGATCATCGCTTGTAAAATCAATTTGAAGTACTAGTTTTGGAAGACTTCTGCCTGTAAAAAGGTCGAAGAACGCAGGCAAAAATGCAAATCCTGCCTCGATAGTTCCAAAAAACCCAAGTTGTTTTATAAACTCCGGAAAATATTTAAGCGCGAGTTTTAATGTATTATCATCGTAGGATTCAAAACTTTCAGGCGAAAGAGCCATAACTTCATTTATAATTTGCCCAAGATGAGACATGTCATGGAGAAAAATAATAAGCATATCACGATGCTTATGCACAGGAACGAGCTCCAGATCTCCCTCTAAAAACATGCCAAGAGTGCCTTGTGCGCCTACAAAAAGCTTTGTCAGGTCAAATACTTTTTTTTCTTTGTCCCAAATATTCCAGAGAAAATATCCTGCTGAGTTTTTTGTAATATCTGGCTTAGCTTGAGTTATTACTTCTTGGTTATTAGTTATTAATTCATACATCTTTTTATAAATTTCTCCTTCAAAATCAGTCTTTGCCATCTTTTTCTTAAGTTCAGTTTCATTAAGAGGTTTTAACTCATATGTATTTCCATCTGACAAGACTACTTTCATTCTTCTTACATAATTTTCGGTCTTGCCATACTTAAGGGATTTTTCTCCGCCTGAATTATTATTGAATATTCCTCCCATTGCGCAAATTTCCCGGGAAGCAGGGTATGATGGGAAAATCAAATTGTGCTTTAGGGTTTTTTTTTCGAAATCGCGGTAATAAACACCAGGCTGAGTTGTTGCAACATCCCCGTTTACAGTAGGCGTGTTATTAAAATATTTAGTAAAAGAAATAAGAATGGAATCATTTATAGCTCCGCCGGACATATCTGTTCCTGCTGACCTGCCGGTTAAAGAAAGAGTAGGGTAATCTTTTTTGTTTTTGGAAACAAATTTAACAAGATTTTTTACATCTTCTTCATCTTTTGGGAAAACTACGACTTGAGGTTTTACTTCGAAAAGACTAGCGTCATGAGAATAATCAGAAAGAGTTTGATCATCAGCTGAGACATCACCTTTAATTAATGTTTTGAGTTCAGCGAGGAGATTGTCATTCATTATTTCCTTGTTATCACCTTTTTGATCGCTTCTGCGATTGCGTTTTTATCCATTTTGTATTTTTCCATAAGCTCCTTGGGAGTTCCGGACTGGGCAAAAGTATTCTGAAGACCGATAAATTCCATTGGAGTTGGGTTATTCTTGGCAAGAGTTTCTGCGATTGCGCCACCTAACCCGCCCATAACCTGATGATCTTCAACAGTTACAATAGCTCCGGTTTTTTTTGCTAAATCAACAATAGTTTGTTCATCCAAAGGTTTGACTGTTGCCACGTTTGCGACTAACACTTCGATTCCTTCAGCGTCGAGTTCTTTTGCCGCCAAAAGAGCATTATAAAGAATATGGCCAGTTGCAAAAATTACAGCTTTGGGATTTTCAGATTCCCAAAAAATTTGAATTTTATAATCAAACGGAGTATCGGCAGTTGTAATTACTGGAGTTTTATCTCTTGTAAATCTTAAATAAACAGGTCCGTCTATTTCTGCAGCTTTTATAGTTGCTTTCTTTGCTTCAATTGCGTCGCATGGCACGAAAATTGTAATATCTGGCCAGACTCTGGTTATTGCTATATCTTCTGTTGCCTGGTGGGTTGCGCCGTCAGGACCAGTCACGATTCCTGAATGATGTCCTGCAATTTTTACATTGGACCTATTGTAGACAATGGTAGTTCTTATTGTTTCCCAATTTTTTCCGGGAGAAAAAGTCGCGTAAGATGAGATAAACGGAATTTTTCCGCTTACTCCAAGACCCGCTGCAATTGCCGCCATGTTTTGTTCGGCAACCCCACATTCAAAGAAACGGTCCGGAAATTTTTTCTCAAATTTTTCCGTCTGTGTTGATTCAGAAAGATCTGCTGTTAAAACAACGACATTAGTATTCTTTTCTCCCAACTCAACCAATCCCTCCCCATACCCCTCACGAGTCGCTCGCTCTTCTACATCTTCATCAAGAACTTTCTGATTTAATTTAAGGTTCGGGTTAAGCATTGGTCTTTTTAAAATAAAGAGTCCTGTATTTTAATAGGATTAAAATAGAGATTAACCCAGTTATGGAAAAAATGGAAGGTATACTCAAAATAACTAGCAATATCCAGCCGATTTTTTTAAATTTCAAAGTCTGGATAAATGCAAAAATATAGATTGCTACAAAAATTATTACAATTGGTAGCAATGGTATTGCTGCAGGATTCCAGAATGAGGGGTTGTTAATGTTGAAGGGAATTAAAATTATAAAAAGAAGAATAGGCCAGAACTGAAGAAAAAATATAAATTTTATAAGCCAGGGAATTTTTGCAGGTGGGTTTTGGACTTCTTGTTTATTTTGCTGATTTAAAACTTGCATTTCTTGCTCCATATTATTCGTGTTCGCTTTTAATTTTTCCTTGCAAGGTTCTTAATTCGGAAAGAGCTTTTTTGGCTTCTTCTTTGTTGGGTGGTTTGCCATGCCAGTGGAAATCCTTTTCAATAAAATCAACTCCCATTCCGGGAATTGTATGCGCAATAATAACTGTTGGTTTTTCAAAAACAGCTCGTGCTTCTCTGACTTTGTCAACAAAAGATCTTATATTATTTCCATCGACTTCTAAAACTTCCCAATTGAAAGCCTCATACTTCGCTCGCAGTGGCTCAAGTGGCATAATATCTTCGGTAAATCCATCTATTTGAATATTATTTCTATCGATAATTTGTGTAATATTATTCAACTTGTGCTTTCCGGCAAACATTGCCGCTTCCCAAATATTCCCTTCTTCGTGCTCACCGTCAGAGGTCAAGCAATAAACCTGAAATTTTTTACTATCGAGTTTTGCCGAAAGAGCAATGCCTATTGCCTGAGATAACCCTTCCCCCAAAGGTCCGGAAGTTGTTTCAACTCCTGGTAAAGAAGTTCTATGTGGATGTCCCTGAAGTCTTGAGTTTAATTTTCTAAGAGTCTTAAGTTCTTCAATGGGAAAATAACCAGATAAGGCCATGCTTACATATCGCACAGGACAAATGTGCCCGTTTGAGAGAATCAATCTATCTCTGTCCTCCCAAGTTGGATTTTTTGGATCGTGATTTAAAATATGAAAATAAAATGCGGTAAAAATATCTGCCATTCCCAAAGGTCCCGCTGAATGACCAGATCCTGCCTCCAGAAGCGTTGAGATAATAAGTTCGCGGGTTTTAACAGCTGTAAGTTCAAGTTCTTTGAGTTTTTCCTCGTAGACGTCAGCAATCATTCTTATTCTATCTTACAGGTATTTATAGACTATTATCAAATCCGAAACGTTTGAGGGAAGTCTCCCTGTTTCTATTCCATCACCAACTTTTTCAAAAAACTCTAAACTATTATCGTTATTCAGAAAATCTTGAAGATTAAGATCTAATTCTTTTGCTCTTTGCAATGTTTTAACATCGCCAATTGCACCTGCAAAATGGGAATTATCCCAGCCGTCAGAGCCAAAAGAACATACAATCGTTTTTTCATCAATATCTGATAATGTACTTAAAACCAATTCCTGATTTCGCCCGCCTTGCCCACTTCCGGTCACTTTAACGGTGGTTTCTCCTCCGACAAGAAGAATTGAATTTGGAGAAGCTATGCCGATTAGCTCAAGGCCTGCTTTTTTTGCATCTGCCTCAAATTCGTCAGAATAAATGACTGTATTAATACCCATTTTCCTTCCCTTTTCCTTCATTGCTTCAAGCGCTGTGAGATTACTCAAGATCAAAATGTTAGACACATTTGTAAAAAACTTTTCTTCTTTTGGATTTTCCGAAAAATCTTCTCTTTTAAGCTCAAGTTTTTCCAGAAGATTATATTTTTTCAAAAGATTAATTGCATCATCTATGGTAGTATCGTCTTTGACTGTCGGGCCGGATGCAATATATGAAAGATTATTCCCCGGAACGTCTGAAAAAATTAAAGAGGTAATGTGCGCGGGATAAAGAATCTCTGCAAGCCCGCCACCTTTGATAGTCGATAAATGCTGTCTGACCGTATTCATTTCTAAAATATCGGCTCCTGATTCAAGGAGAGCCTTGTTCACTGCAATTTTTTCATCAAGACTTATTTTGTATGGATGAACAAGCATTGCCGATCCACCACCACAAACAACAACAAGTACCAAATCTTTTTCAGTGAGATTTAATTCTTTAAATCTTTTAATCAAATTATCTGTGAAGTCTACGTTTTGTTGGGAGGGTAGAGGGTGAGTGCCTTTAATGAATTGAATTTTTTTAAATGTCTCAGGGCTTGCATCAATAACATAACCTTCCGTAAGCTTATCTCCAAGTTTTTCCTCTATCAATCTTGAGTTGTTAGCAGAACCTTTTCCGAATCCTATCAAAAAGATTCTTTCGAAGTTTGCTAGATTCAATATTTGATCTTTAATAACCAAGTTATTTTCATTGATTTTTACACTATTGTTGACAACATCTTCAGACTGAATAGAAGCTAAAGCTTCTTCGATTAAAGTTAAAACAATTTTTCTCTGAGGAGTTGTGGCAAGCTTATCAAAATTCTTAATAAACATTATTTGTGGGCAATTAGATCTACTCTTTGTATTCTCCCGCCAATTTTATCTCTTAAAACTAAAACTTGCAAGTCTTCGTAGATTGTTGGGAAAGCTCTAGATTCAGGTTCTGGAATAATCCAATCCTCTCCCTGTATAAAATTTGGATTAAAACCAACGTTAGCAAGAATTTCTGTTGCTGCATCTACCATATCCGAATAAATAGGGAAAACAGACCAATCTACTACCTCGCCATTTCTGTCTCCGCTTTTTCCTTCGGCGTAGTGCGTCTCATTTATAAGGGGAGCAGATAAACTTCTCGCATTTGATGTTTTTAAGTCCGCTCTTAGCTTACTTATTGGGTCCACAGGTCCTTTAATCTCTTTGCCATTTAGATCTCTGAAGCTCTCTTTCAGCCACCAGGGAGTTTCTTTGGTTCTTTTCCCTAATTCTTGACGAAGCTGACTTTCTGGTTTTGCATCGCCTAATCCTAAGAAATCCACGATTTTTTGTTTCGCAGGTGGTCTTTCTGCAACTGGAGAAGCATCTATCTTAGGTTCCATAGCGAAATTATAACATAATAATCTTTCCCTCTTGCTGAAGTTTTTTATGTTTCATATACTAATTGTATGGTTCGTGTTGCAATAAATGGATACGGAAGGATTGGCAGAGTTTCGCATAGAGTAATTCTGGAAAAACACTCGCAAGAAATAGATGTAGTTGCAATAAACGCAGGTTCCTCAACAGATATTAAAGGCTGGATGTATCTCCTAAAATACGATACTTCTTACGGAATACTTAACAATCACACTTTAAGTTTTAATCCACAAAACCCAAATCTCAAAGATTCTATCGGCTCGTTAGTAATTGATGGAAAGGAGATTCCGGTTTTTTCTCAGAAAGATCCCACTCTTTTGCCGTGGAAAGATTTAAATGTAGATGTAGTTATTGAATCAACAGGACACTTTACTTCAGAAGAAAAACTAAAAACTCATTTAACTGCCGGTGCAAAATCTGTAGTTTTATCTGCACCCGCAAAGTCGGGGGAGGTTCCAACTTATGTTTTATCGGTAAATGCAAAAGATTACAGCGGAGAAAAATTAATTAACAACGCATCTTGCACTACAAACTGCATTACTCCTGTTGCTAAGGTAATTGTAGATAATTTTGGAGTAGAAAAGGCAATGATGACAACAATTCACGGATACACATCAGACCAGCGTCTTCAAGACGGGGGGCACGATGATTATAGACGAGCCCGGGCGGCGGCAGAAAATATTATTCCAACTTCAACCGGTGCAACAATTGCGGCAGCCCAAGCTTTGCCAGAGCTAGAAGGATTATTTGATGGTTTGGCAATAAGAGTTCCTGTTAAAGCAGGTTCTCTATCGGATTTTACATTTCTCTTAAAGAGGAATACGACAACGGAAGAAGTGAATGAAATATTAAAAAAAGAAGCACAAAAAACTGAATATCAGGGAATTCTTGAAATAACAGAAGATCCAATTGTGTCAAGCGATATTATTGGAAACCCGCATTCTGCAATTGTTGACCTTTCGCTTACCCAGGTGGTCGGCGGAAATATGCTAAAAGTTATAGCTTGGTATGATAATGAATATGGATATTGCAACCGATTAGTTGAAGAGGTTCTAATGGTAGGCAGCAAATTAAATCCTAATTTCTAATTTCTAAATCCTAAATAAATCCTAATTTCCAAATCATAAATTATCTGCTATAGTTATTCATTATCATGAATCCAAAAGATTTAAGAGAAATAAAAAATATAACAATTTCAGGAAGAATTGGAAGTGGCGCTACGACTTTAGCAGTTAAACTTTCTGAAGTTTTGGGATGGGAAATTCTTGAAGGAGGGCAAATCATGCGCCGCATTAATAAAGAAGTTGGAGCAGATATAATTGAGACTAATAAAAGACCAGACCATTTTGATTTGGAATATGAGGAAATGGTTAAAAAAATTTTAAAAGAAGAAAAAAATAGAATAATACAAAGCCACCTTGCAGGATTTGATGCAAAAGGAATAGAAGGTGTTTATAAAATTTTAGTTGTTTGCGAAGATGAGAAGGGAAATGACAAAAAAGATATTAGAATAGACAGACTTGTTAATAGAGATAAAATTTCGGTTGATGAGGCAAAAAATGAAGTAATAGAGAGGGAAAAAAGAAACCTTGATAAATGGAGAAGGCTTTATGCACAAGATGACAAAGATTGGATCTATTGGAAGAAAGATTATTACGATTTAATAATTAATACCTACAATCACAATGCCGAAGAAGCTCTAAAAATCGTTCTCAAAGAAATTGGACTTTCTTAATCTATTCTCCCTTTTAAATAATATCCAACTATTTCATCTCTAAGCTTTGAGCTTCTTGCAGCGATAAATAAAGGAACTGTTCCATGAGTGTATCCTTCAGGATCTGTAATGAACTCAGGATTAAATTTATATTCTTCAACTTGCCCAGTTTCCAGATCTATGCTTGATGCTACGCATCCTGCTGCGAGAGCAAGAGGAAGCCCTGGTAAGATTTCCGAATGAGGCTCATCAAACATTACATATGCATCTACTGCTCCTGTTGCCAAAAATGCATAGATAAAAGAACCCCCATTAGGATAAATTCTTGATTTCTTTGGCATATTTTCTATCATACCTCTAAAATTATCAACAAACTTTAAACTATAGTCATTGCTACCTAAATATGTTGCTATGGTTAATTTATCACTATTAATCGAATTTATTATTGGAAGTGGTTCAATCTCTTTAGTATGCCTATCTATTGAAGAAAGATCTGTGATTCCGTTTGTTTTCCTGATTGAAACATAGGCTTTTTGTCCCCTTATATCAAGAACAACGGCTCCTATTGGAGAACCGTCCGGATTATATCCTCCTAAAACAGAATATACCGGAGTGTCAAGTCCCATACTAAACTCACTTGAGTTATCGAAAGAGTCTATTGTAAAAACCACTTGAGGTTTACCATCAGAAGAATCATAAGTACCATGTTCCCCAAAAACAAAAGCTGGAAGATTTACATCTCTTATAAAGTTCTTAAGTATTGCTTCTCCCATTGCGTCGATTTGGTATTGTTCATCATCGGGTCTGCCTGGGACAGATCCTAAAACATTTTTCCCTTCGCCTCTTTCAACCATAGGGTGCAGTATTTGGTTTGCTTTATCGGCATAGTCTGAGAAAATGCTTCGAGTTCGTTTTCTAACCTCCCTTTCCGATAAAGGCTCTCCGTTTGTTCTGCCTGATTCTTGCATTGCGCCCATATACAAAAACTGGGAGTTTGTCCCAGAGTTATAGGCTTATATCATATTTAGGTATATTTGTCAAATTAAAAAGAGGTTGTCGAAGAAGTTTTTTAGATATTTTCGGGTATTATATACATTTTACAAAAGCAATTTTATTCCACTTGCTATTTAGAGGGTTTCGTGCTAAATTTAAGGCGTAATTATGAAAGTATCTGATGCAATGTCACGCCATGTGGATCATGTCTTATCGGACACTAAAGTAAAAGATGTGTCTCTTCTTATTTTCGGTCGCGGAATAAATGGGGTTCCGGTTTGTAAAAATAAAAAAGTAGTCGGTTTCATTACAGAAAGAGACATACTAAGCCAATTTTATCCATCTCTTGATGAATATGCGCAAGATCCATTCAGGGAAGGTGATTTTGAAGGAATGGAGAAAAAAGTTCAGGATATTTTTGAGCTTACTGCAGATAAAATAATGAGTACGAAAATTACCAGAGTAACTCCCGATACACCTCTTTTACGAGCCCAGTCCTTGATGTTTATAGAAAAAGTTGGAAGACTTCCTGTTGTTGATAAAAACAAAAATCTTATTGGAATAATTTCAAAAGGAGATATTTTTAGAACACTTGTAGGCGATAGACTTTTATTTACAGAAGATGAGGAATACAATGATTGGCTTTCTAAAACATATTATGCAGCAGTTGATGTGGAAAATAGGCTTTCTCATGAAATTCCAGATCTTATTAAAGTATTCGATCAGCATAAAGTAAAAACAATACTTGATATAGGATGCGGAACAGGAGATCATTCAATAGATCTTGCAGGGAGGGGATTCAATGTTACAGGCATTGATCGAAGTCATGGCATGATTAGAGAAGCGAACAGGAGAAAAGAAGTTCTTTCGAAAGAAGCATTGTCCCGACTTAAATTTTATAAAGGAAGCTATACAGACTTAGGATCAAAGCTGGCACAACCTTTTGATGCAGTGCTGATGTTAGGAAATACTTTGTCTCATAATCCTCATGATTTTCAAGAAGTTATAAAACAAACGGCAAAGAGTCTTTCGAAGAATGGCATACTAATTCTTCAAATAACAAACTTCGATAAGGTAATTAAAGTAAAAAATAGAATTTTAAGTTTTAATTTTGCCAAGCTTTCAGGAGAACCAAATAAAGAATATGCATTCTTAGAGTTTTATGACCTGCCCATAGAAAGATATAAAACAATTCTTAAAACATTTGCAATTCTTGTGTCAGATGGAGGCAAAAGGTGGAAATCATCCGGTGTAAGAAATAGCTTAATGGCATATAGCAATAAAGAAATTTTCGGAAAAGTTCTAAAAAGAAGCGGCTTTACAAAAGTATCTTTCTATGGTGGAGCATTTGACGGAAGACGTTGGGACTATCTACTTAGAAAGCCGTTTAAAGTTTTAGAAAGTGATTGGCTCAATATAGTCGCTGTAAAATGAAGAAATTTATTGCATTAATAGTCCCTTTAATTTTTTTATTTTCTGTTGGAATTTCTCTTGCTCAAGAAGCTCCGAAAGAAGGCAGTATTTCTACTCCTTCCTCTATTAAAACTATTGATTATACACTTCCATACCCTGGACTTTTGCCAGACAACCCACTTTATTTTTTAAAGGCAATTAGAGATAGAGTTATAGAATTCTTAATTTCTGATCCAATTAAAAAAGCAAATTTTGAGCTACTCCAATCGGACAAGAGATTAAACGAAGGTCTTCTGCTTTTCAAAAAAGGAGAAAGTAAATATTCATTGGGGGAAACTACAATTTCAAAAGGAGAAAATTATTTTGAAAAAGGTATTGCCGAAATAGAAAGAGCAAGAGAACAGGGAATTGTTACAACAGATATTTCTCGCAGATTCTATTTAGCATCTTTAAAGCACAGAGATGTTATAAAAGGTTTAATAAATATAAGTAGCGGTGATATTAAACAGAAGCTCATTGCAGACGATAAAAGAATGGAAGAATTCGAAAAAAAGTTAAAATAATTAAGCTTTTAAACACAGTCTAAATTTCTTCAAACGAACAAGTTTTAATTTATAAATTTCATCATATCTTAATATTGACCTAAATTTTGTACCCTCTTTTTTTGCTCTTTGAGCAAAATGATAAAAACCGAAGCTAAAAAAAATGATGATGCCTTTTGATACATAAATTACTAGTTGACACGCCAGATCTAGCGTAATACTATCGTTCATAGCACTATGAGTAGTGTTGAGATCGTTGATAAGTTATATTAATTCGGCGGTCCGCATTTAGCAGTCTCAATCTAGATTTTATGAAATGTCCCTACTGCGGATTGTCCGAAACAGAAGTTGTAGAAACAAGAGATAGTGAAGATTTAGGAACTATTAGAAGAAGAAGAGAATGTTTAAAATGCGAAAAAAGATTTACTACTTACGAGAGAGTTGAGAACATAAATTTAGTAGTTATAAAAAAAGACGCAAGAAGAGAGCAGTTTGACAGAGATAAATTAAAAAGAGGAATAATAAGATCTTGCGAAAAAACTAAAGTCTCGATGGAGGACATCGAAAGAATAGTAACGGAGATCGAAAGAGAATTGAGGGGAGCAGATTCGGTAGAAGTAGACAGTAAAAAAATAGGGCAATTGGTGGCAACAAGACTTAAGAAAATCGATAAAGTGGCATATATTAGATTTTCGAGTGTTTTTAGAAGATTTGTAGATGTTGAAGATTTCGAGAAAGAATTAAAAAGACTAATAAAATAATATGAAACAATTAAAAACAGAAATTATAGCGCTTTGCGATTACGCAAGTATATCTCGGGAGGGAAAATTAAATATTAACGGTATTTTTGATGAATTAAGAGTTCAGCAATTTCCTGGTGGAATTCATCGTGCATTTTTTGTAGCAACAGTTAGCGGTGTGCCTTCAACTTCTTATAAGCTAACTTTAAAAATTGAACCATCAAAAGGTTTTGCCGGTAAGCAAAGCAGTTTTAATCTTGATACTTCTACTGGTCCTAATGGTAAAAACAATTTAATAGTAGAGCTTACAGGTCTTGGTTTTAAAGAAGAGGGAGAATACAGGTTCATTCTAAATGAAGAAAAACAAGAAGTTGGATCAACTTTATTAAAAGTGATTGATCAGAATAAATATAGTCTTAATGATATAAAATTACCAAATTAAATTATGAAACTTGATGGAATAAGAAAAAAAGTATTTTTAGATAGGTACGCTTTAAAGGGCGTAAAAGGAGAGCTCTTAGAAAATAATCCTGAGCAAATGTGGAGAAGAGTAGCAAAGGGTATTGCCGGAAACGAAAGTAAAACAAAAAGAGCTCATTGGGAGAAAAAATTCTACGGTGTAATGAAGGACTTTAAATTTGTTCCTGGTGGAAGGATTTTGTCTGGTGCAGGAACAAATTATCAGGTAACTTACTTTAATTGTTTTGTAATTCCATCTCCAAAAGATTCACGAGAAGGAATTTTGGAATCTTTAAAACAATTGGTAGAAATTCAATCAAGATCAGGAGGAGTTGGTCTTAATCTTTCATCTTTAAGGCCAAGAGGAGCAAGGGTTAAAAAAGTAAATGGCACGTCTTCTGGTCCTGTAACTTGGGCAGGACTATTTTCTTACGCAACTCATGATGTCGTTCAGCAAGGGGGTACAAGACGCGGAGCAACAATGCTTATGCTTTGGGACTGGCACCCGGATGTTGAAGAATTTATAACTGTAAAACAGGATCTTTCTAAAATAAACGGAGCGAATCTTTCTGTTTGCATTTCCGATAACTTCATGGAGGCAGTTAAAAAAGATAAAGATTGGGATTTAGTTTACCCAGACTTAGATGATCCAAAATACGATACAAAATGGAACGGAGAAATAGATGATTGGAAGAAAATAGGCGGCAAGGTAAAAGTACATAAAACTGTAAAAGCACGAGAACTTTGGAATTTAATCTGCGAAGCAGCATGGAGAAGCGCAGAGCCCGGTCTTCATTTTCTTGAAAGAAGTAATAAAAGAAGCAACACCTGGTATTTTGAAAAATTAATCGCAACAAATCCCTGCGGAGAACAGCCGTTAGGAGGCTGGGCAGTATGCAATTTGGGAGCAATGAACTTGGCAGTTTATGTAAAAGACGAGAAATTTGACTACAAAAGTTTTTCTGAAGATGTTAAGACCGCAATGAGATTTCTGGATAACGTTATAGATAAAACTTACTATTTCTTTAAACAAAACGAGAAAATAGCCAAAGATATAAGAAGAACGGGTCTTGGAATAATGGGTCTTGGAGACACCCTTATTAAAATGAAGCTTCGATATGGAGCCGAAGAATCTCTTCCAACTATAGACAAAATTTTTGAAACCTTACGAAATAGCGCATATGAAGAATCTTGCGAAATTGCAAAAGAAAAAGGAGAATTTCCAAAATTCAATAAAGCAAAATATTTAGAAGGTTATCATATTAAAGAATTGCCAAAAGAAATTCAGAAAAAGATTGCAAAAAATGGAATAAGAAATGCGGTTTTGTTAACTATTGCTCCAACAGGAACCACCTCTCTTTTGTCTGGTGTTACTTCGGGAATTGAGCCAGTCTATGAATTCACTTTTATGAGAAAAGATAGAACCGGAGAACATATTATGTACCATCCGCTTTTTGAACAGTGGAAAAAAGATAACCCAAATGAGGAAAAGCCAGATTATTTTGTTTCGGCGAATGATCTAACTCCTCTTGAGCATGCACAAGTTCAGGCAATTGCCCAAAAGTATATAGATGCATCTATTTCTAAAACAGTAAATGCTCCAAATTCCCACACAATTGAAGATGTAAAGACTCTATATATGACAGCTTATGATTTGGGACTTAAGGGAGTAACCTATATGAGAGATGGTTCCAGAGAAGGGGTTCTCTCAAGAATTGAAGATAAAAAACCAGAGGATGTTAAGCTCGAAATTCTTCCAGCAGTCGGACATAAGCCAGTTGTTCCAAGGCCAATGCAGCTTGAAGGAGTAACATATCAAATTCAAACACCTGTTGGAAAAACATACATTACTATTAATCATAATGAAAACCGAGAGCCATTTGAAGTTTTTATAACAATTGGAAAATCAGGATCTGATGTTGCAGCAATGGCCGATGCTCTGGGGCGTACCATTTCTCTAAATCTAAGACTCCTGGGAGGGCTTTCTCCAAGGGAGAAAATAAGACAAGTGGTTGCGCAGCTTGCGGGAATCGGAGGGGCACGAAGTGTCGGATTTGGAAAAGATAAAGTAAGATCTCTTCCGGACGGAGTTGCAAAAGTACTTGCTATGCATTTTGATTTTGCAGTTAATGGTAAAGTTGAAGATAGAAATGTTTCGGCAACGCCTATAAGTAGTGACATAAATAAAGTTGAAGTAGAAACCAATGAACATACCAAAACTACAGCAAACGGAAATGGAATATCTAACGGAAACGGAAAAATAGAAAGTGAAAAAACTTCCGATATTATAGAATTACAACAGCTATCATTAGTTGGAAAGGCAAGCGGGATTATGGGAGAAGATAATAGTCATGAAATGAGCGGAACAAGCCTTTACGATCTTTGCCCTGAGTGCGGTGGCGGAAGTCTGGCTTACGAAGAAGGTTGCAGAAAATGCTATAGCTGTGGATATTCAGAGTGTTAGACTAATCCCGCCATGGCGGGACAAAATAAAAAGTAGTACAATATAAAACCTGTATGTAGGTAAACATCGTGAAATTCGATGGAAGAGCCGCTACTGTTAAATCCAGAAAACTACATACGCAAAGGTTTCCCGAGCTGGAGTTTGTTTTCGTCCTCCTAGGGAAACCAAAAGAGGATTTTTTTATGCCAATTTATACAAAAACAGGAGACAAAGGAGAAACAGGGCTTTACTCAGGCATTAGAATCTCGAAAGCTAGCCCTCGAATAGAAGCAATCGGTACAGTTGATGAACTAAATAGTACGATAGGTTTTGCTATATCACAAATCCGAAATTCTGAATCTGAAATCCGAAAAGAATTGGTAAAGATTCAATCTGACCTGTTTGAAGTAGGCGCTGCTTTGGCAAATCCTAATCAAAAAATAGATCTTTCAAAAAGAACAAAAGAATTTGAAAATCTAATCGATAAAATGACTAAAGAATTACCACCGCTTTTTAATTTTATTTTGCCAGGAGGAGGAGTGGGAGGATCATCTTTACATATTGCAAGAACTATAACTCGCAGAGCCGAAAGAAAAATGGTAAGTTTGTCTTCTAAAGAAAAAGTACAGAGTGATATAATCGTTTACATAAATAGATTGTCCGATTTATTTTTAACAATGTCGCGTTTTATAAATATGAAAGAAAATCAAAAAGAAACAATTTGGACCGGACGAGCAAAGTGAGGAGATCGACTGCTTGACAGGCGTGGAAAGCGTAGAGGTAAATTTTTATGAGAACAGAAGCATATACAGTAGGTTTTGATACAGCAAATTATCATGCGCCAGTTCCCCAAGGATACTCTCAAGAAGAAATTACTAAGAGGAGAGAAGGAAATATTAGTGAAAATATATTGAGATATCTGGGAGAATACAGATTAGGCGCAAAGTATGATGAGTTCTTTTATTCAATCAAAACAAGCGATGTCGGAGAAACTTATTTGGAATCTCCTCATGCAGATCCGGGACCAATTATAAATGTGTACAGAAAAGCAATTGACTATAGACAAGAAAGAGGGCTTTCGGTAAAAAGAGAAGTTGCAGAGTGTTTGGGTTTTCAAAAATTGCAAGACGAGCTTGCATATGCGCCCGTAGGAACAATGGCATTATGGGTTAGTCCTCCAGGATCTAAGGAAGACGGATATGGAACGCATAGTTTTACATTTATTGCTCAGGTTTTGGAAGATCCAGAAGAGGGAAAAAGCTTAAGGATCATTCCTTACAGAAATGAGCTAGGAATAGAAGAACACAAAGAATATTTAAAATACTTCGACAAAAATGTCCAAAATTACGATAAAGATACAGACTTTTTAGCAAATCCAACAATTATTAGGCAATCAGATACTATTCAAACATCGGATGACATAATAACCCTCATAGGAGAAACAGAAAAGTTTAATATTGAATGGCGTGACAAGCTTATTCCTTTGGTAATGCCTTTGGTTGGAGGATTCATTCAGCTTGTCAGAGAAAATGCTTCTGATCAAGAACTTATTAAAGCAAGATATGCAATCGAAAATCGCGTTTTGGAAGAAAAAGATTATATTTTTGGTAAAGAAAAAGCTCCTAAAATAGTTTTTGAAAAAACTCCACAGGTGATTTTTGAAAGGTATGGAAATATTACTCCGCCAGTTGTAGGAGGAAGTTGTGGATTTAGTGCAAGCGGAGAAAGCAGCTCTATTTTTAGCACTCAGCCCGAAGATAAATATGGAAAAAGAACATTCGCATGTCCTGATTGTGGAATGACAAATTTAAGACCTGAGAACGAACTACTTTCTAGTTGCCAGCATTGTGGAAGCGATAATGTTTCGTGTTGCGATACGAGTGAAAAGAAGTCCTCTCCTGCTTTAACTGCATAATAAAACTGTTAGGGAAATATAATGACACTTATTGCCTTTCGTGATATCATGAATTAGATATGGATCCTACTAAAGATCAGGCAGATCAACCGGCAGTTGCTACAAGTGACCAGACTTTACCTGTTTCTCCAGCTGTTGGTGTTCCTGGTAAAGAAGTAGAGCCTTTATCGCATGACCTTGTAAGTCCACACGAAAAAAAAATAGAAATTTCTGCTGAACTTAATGAAATTGGAGTTAAGGAAGTTCCACAAGCTCCGCAGTTGCCTCAGGAGCATGCAAGGGTTGAAGTAAGAGTTTCCGATAAGCCAACGGAGCCAGTGACATACGCAGCTCCGTCGAATTTTAAATCACCACTTACTCAAGTAGAAATAGCCGCTGCTAAAAAAAACAAGATCTCAGATGCGATCACTTGGCTTGCAAATACAGTTTTAAGACAGATTAAAAAATCAAAATTTAATCAAGAAGAGTCCTTACAAAAACCAATATGACATTAAATACGTTTTCTCCTACAAGCATACTAAATTTTTTTTCCCTATTCCTTCTGATTCTTTTTTCCGCGGCTGTTATTTTCTTTTTATTCCTTCTTCTAGGATATGGATTTATCCTTTGGTATAGAAATAGAAATAGAGAAAAGGAATCTTTAGGTTCAACTCTTCTTGAAGTTTCGATGCCACGTGATAACGAGGTTAAAATAGATGCAGCAGAACAAATGTTTGCAAGCTTTGCATCACTTCGAAAAGGAGGGAGATTTTCTTTTTTAAACTCTCAGCCTCATATTTCTTTTGAAATTGTCGGAATGCCGGAAGATATTCGTTTTTACGTAAATACTCCAAATAAACTGAAGGATTTTGTAGAAAAACAAATAAACGGCGCATACCCAGAAGCAGAGATAAAAGAGGTAAGTGAATCTAATTTTTCAAGAGAAGGATATTCGGTAGGAAATGAATATAATATTTTCCCAAAAGATGGAAAGGTTGCTTTTGCAAGCTTAAGCCTTAAATCCTCAAATTACATGCCTATAAAAGTATTTAAAGATCTTTCAACAGATCCGCTTTCTTCAATTACATCGGTTTTGGCAAAAATGGGCCATGGAGAGGGAGCTGCTATTCAAATAATGATTAGTCCTGCCGATTCTAAATGGAAAAAATTAGGACGTAGTCATATTTCGGGAACAAAAAAAGCAGAATCAAATCCAGAAACGGCAAAGTACTCAGCGGATCCAAAAGAACTTGAAGGGGTAGAAAATAAAATCGGTAAACCAGGATTTGATCTTGTTATAAGAATTGTAGTCTCCTCAAATACAATCGAATCTGCTCAGGCGCATTTAAATAATATCGTAAGTAGTTTTAGTCAATTTACCGGATTAAATTCTTTTACAAAAAATTCTCATAGATTTAAAGGACTTTTTATGCATGATTTTATTTATAGATACATGCCTATAAGAGGCCAGACTTCGGTTTTGACAAACGAAGAGCTAGCAACTATATTTCACTTTCCTAATAAAAGTGTTGAAACGCCTCATATCCATTGGGTTACGGCAAAAAGAGCTCCTGCTCCTGCACAGATTTCCCAAACAGGATTATTTCTTGGAAGAAGTAAGTATAGGGGGGTAGACAAACCAATTCATATAGATATAGATGACAGGAGAAGACATATGTATGTTATTGGAAAAACCGGTACCGGCAAATCAGAGTTCTTAAAGGCAATGATTATGCAGGATATAAAAAATGGAGAAGGTCTTGCTGTTATAGATCCTCATGGAGATTTAATAGATGACATTTTAAAACTTATGCCATCAAACCGCTCGGAAGATGTTATTCTTTTTGATCCATCAGATACTCAAAGGCCAATGGGGTTTAACATGCTTGATGCAAAGACCGAAGAACAAAAGCACTATGTTGTCTCTTCGATTATAGGTCTTATGTATAAGCTTTTTGATCCTCATCAGACCGGAATTATTGGTCCACGTTTTGAACATGCAATAAGAAACGCAATGCTAACTGTAATGTATGAGCCGGGAAGTACATTCGTTGAAGTAGTAAGAGCTTTAACTGATGCAGCTTATGTTCAGGAGCTTTTGCCAAAAGT